>CAMWUP010000064.1 GCA_947177465.1 uncultured Lachnospiraceae bacterium | reverse complement strand
TTACTGCATATGGCATCGCAGTGGGGACAGGATGGGAAAACATGAGAAAAATACAGGCAGTGGAAGCGATTGGAAATGAAACTTATGTACCGGATGATGAATGGAAAAACGGAGTTGATTAAAAGAGGAAAGCGAAATTGCGGAGGAATATAAAGGAATCAGAGGGACGTATGATAAAAATCACAGTATGGAATGAATTTAAACACGAGAGAGAGTTTGCGGCAATCGGCGAGGTATACCCTGAGGGGATTCACGGCTGTATTGCGGGCTTTTTGAAAGAGGAGCCGGATTTTACGGTGCGGACGGCGACCTTTGACATGGAAGAGCATGGTCTTACCGAGGCGGTTTTAAAGGAGACGGACGTATTGATTTTCTGGAGCCATGCCCTGCAGGAGGAGTTTTCGGATGCAGTCGCAGAGCGCGTCAGGGAGCATGTGCTCTCAGGCATGGGGCTGGTGGCACTGCACTCAGCACATTACAGCAAGATTATGAAGCGCCTTTTGGGAACTTCCATGACCTTAAAGTGGCGGCACGGCGACAGGGAAAAGCTTTGGTGTACTGCGCCCACCCATCCGATTGCGGCGGGGGTTTTGCCCGTCATCGAAATACCCAGAGAGGAAATGTACGGCGAGTACTTTGACATTCCGAAGCCGGATGATGTGGTTTTCACAGGCTGGTTTTCCGGCGGCGAGGTATTCAGAAGCGGGTGCACCTTTACAAGAGGGATGGGAAAGATTTTCTATTTCCAGCCCGGGCATGAAGAGTATCCTGTATACCGCCAGCCGGAGATTCAGCAGGTGATTAAAAATGCAGTACGGTTCTGTACACCGGCGCACGGGGAAAGGAAAAGCTTATGCTGCGAAAATGTGAGATGAAAATTTCAGTATTTTACGACCATATACTGCAGGCAGCGGAGCAGACGGGAAAGCCGCTGCCTGCATTGCTTTTTGAGGTAAGGGAGGCAGGAATCGAGGCGGTGGAAATGCGTCTTTCCTGCCTTCTCGAAAACGAAACAGTTTTGGGGCTTTTAAAGGAGGCGGGGCTGTCGATAAGCTGTCTTTATGAATTTTACGAAATGGAGAAGGGGATTGCGTCCCCTGTGGAGGAGCAGCATGTGCTGGCAGCGTGTGCGGCGGGGGCGGAGAGAATCCTCGTCGTCCCGGGTTTTCTGAAAGGGCGGGAAATAGAAGAAAGAAAGGCGTGCGCCGGGAGCGCGGAAGAAACTGCCGCCTATATGGAGAAGAGCGTAAGCATCCGCCATATGGCGGAGGGACTTGCCAGAATGACAGCACTTGGCAGAAAGTATGGCATCACGGTGACGGTGGAGGATTTTGACGATGCTGCATCGCCGCTCAATGGCAAGTACGGGATTTTGTGGTTTTTAAAGGAGGTTCTTTACCTAAAGTTTACGCTGGATATGGGAAATTTTGCCCATGCCGATGAAGATATGCTTGCAGCAGCGGCGCTTTTGGAGCCATATATTGTGCATGTGCACTGTAAGGACAGGGGCGTGGCGGCTTCAAAAAAGCAAGGCGGTGTAAACCGGGGTCTGCTTCCGGTGGCAGTGGGCGACGGCTACATACCAATCGGCATGATGGTAAAAGAGCTGATAAGAAAGGGCTACAACGGTTATTTTGCCATAGAGCATTTTGACGCGCCGAATCAGGAGGAGAGTATCCTGCGCTCTGCGGCGTATTTAAGGCGTATTGCCAAAGAGACTGTGGAAAAAGAGTAAGGGGAAAGGGAATATGCGGCATGTCCGCTTAATGCATGGAGGAAAGAATGAGTAAATATCGGGACACGGTCAGGAAATATTTTTACTGCTTTCTGTTAGGACCTTTTTTTATGGTCCTGGAGGCATGCGGGGAGTTTATACTGCCCTTTCTCAATGCCAATATTATTGATAAAGGAGCGGCGGAGGGAAATGTCGCTTACATTCTGGAAAACGGTCTGTATATGCTTTTGATAGCGCTCTTTATGCTGGTGTCAGGCGTGCTTGGCGCGCACTTTGCCATCAAGGGCTCGGCGCATCTGGCGGCGGATTTGCGGCAGAAAACCTTTGTGCAGATTCAAAAATTTTCTTTTGCCAATATAGATGATTTCTCAACGGGCTCCCTGATTACGCGGATTACCAACGATATTACGCAGATTCAGACATTTTCCCAGAGTCTGCTGCGCGGCGTGTTTAGGAGCCCTGTCATGCTGTTTGGCGCAATCGCCATGTCGTTTGTGTTAAATCCGAGGCTTGCAGTTGTCCTCTGTATTGTGGTGCCGGTTCTGGCGCTTGCCATTGCCTTGATTATCAAAACAGCTTCGCCCCGCTATACCGTGATGCAGAAACGGCTGGATGCACTCAACAACAATATCAACGAGACCATCACCAATGAATATGTCATCAAATCCTTTGTCAGGGAGGAGCATGAAAAAGGAAAATTTGCTGTAATCAACGAGGAGCTGATGGAAAAAAGTGTAAGGGCGCTGCGGATGATGCTTCTGCTGCAGCCGCTTTCTACCCTTGCCATCAGCGTAACCACGCTGGCGGTGGTCTGGATAGCCGGAAAGCAGATTATGGTGGGCAGTATGGAAATCGGAACCTTGACGGCATTTATCACCTACCTGACGCAGGTGCTGACGGCACTGGATTTTCTGGCAAATATTTTTCTGCAGGGAACCCGTGCAGCGGCGTCTGACAGGCGTATTTCTGAAATCCTGCATGCGGAAATTGATTTGGATGACGAAGGAGCGAAGTATACGCATAAAAGAATAGAGCAGGGCAGCATTGCGTTTGAAAATGTGTCCTTCCGGTATTTTAAAAAGAATACGGAGAAGGTGCTGGACAATATCAGCCTGCAGATACATGCCGGAGAATTTGTGGGCATTGTAGGTTCAACAGGAAGCGGAAAATCAACCTTAATTTCCCTGATTCCGAGGCTTTACGATGTGGATGAGGGCTGTGTTCTGATAGACAACACGGATGTGCGGGAGCTGTCCCTAAAACATCTGCGGGACGGGATTGCCGTGGTTTTGCAGAAAAATACACTCTTTTCGGGAACCATTGCGGAAAATTTAAGATGGGGAAATGAAGAGGCATCTGACGAGGAGCTTGCATGGGCATGCCGGATAGCGCAGGCAGACTCCTTTGTGTGCGCTTTTAGGGATGGTTATGAGACGGAGCTGGAGCAGGGCGGAAGCAATCTCTCCGGCGGGCAAAGACAGCGGCTTTGCATTGCGCGCGCTATTTTAAAGCATCCGAAGATACTGATACTGGACGATTCCACCAGCGCGGTGGATACGGCGACCGACGCGCGCATCCGAAAAGCGTTCCGCGAAGAGCTTTCGGGCATGACAAAGCTTGTGATTGCCCAGAGAATCAGCTCTGTGCAGGATGCGGATAAAATCATTGTGCTGGAGAATGGCAAAATCGCGGGGATTGGCACGCATGATGAGCTGCTTGCAGGCTGTAGTCCCTATCAGGAAATTTATTATTCGCAGAAGGAAGCATAAGGAAAGTAGTATTAGATGATTGCGAAATTTAGGAAGTATGCCGTTGTCATTGCGTACATGGTCTATTCCAACGCAGACGTGCTTTCGCTCCGAACTTACCGTAGCGGTACGTAAGCTGCCAAAATACGGCAGCTAAGTACCGACGGTAAGTAAGGGTCTGCTTATGGAATATACCATGTACACAATTCGGAACTGGCAAATGGACGTTTCGCGATTAGCTAATGGCAGCATAAAGACAGGAGAGGCTATGAACAGTCAGAGAATCAAAAGACTTCAGAAAAAGTATGGCAGTATGCAGGCAAAAGCAGGACAAAAGGAAATGAGCATTGGCAGGATGGCAAACAGGGGAGCGGCGCTTTCCATGAGTGGAAAGCCGAAGGATACGAAAACGACGGTGCTCCGCCTTGTCCGGTATCTGGCGCAGGAGAGGACGCTTTTGTTTGCAGCGCTTGCTGCCGCCTTGTTGTTTACAGGCGCAACACTTGCCACTTCTTATATGCTTCGTCCCATTATCAACAAATATATTTATGAGGCGCCTGAAGGGGCGGATATATCGGGGATGATGGCAGGACTCGCAGGCGCGCTCGGCGTACTGGCGGCGGTCTATGCTCTGTCAGTGCTTTCCCAATGGCTGCAGTCGCGGATTATGTTAAGTGTTTCCCAGCGTTCGCTTGCAAGGATGCGAAAGGAGCTGTTTGATAAGCTTCAGACCTTGCCGATACGGTATTTTGACAACCATGCGGCGGGGGATATTATGAGTCGTTTCACCAACGATGTGGATACCATCGGAGAAATGCTGAATACTACACTGATACAGATTGTCTCAGGCGCCATTACCATTGTGGGAACGATTGTCCTTATGCTTTATACCAATCTGGTGCTGGGTGCGATTACGATTCTGATGACGCCTGTGCTTACCATGATAAGCCGGCTCATTATCAAAAAGGGCAGGGGCGCTTATGCGAGGCAGCAGCGCACGCTGGGCGCGTTAAACGGTTTTGCGCAGGAAACCATAACCGGACAGAAGGTGGTAAAGGTGTTTGGGCATGAGGAGATTGCCATAGATGAATTTGCCTATTTGAATGAGGAATTGTGTCAGGCACAGATTAAGGCGCAGTTTCGGGCGGGGATTATGGGACCGGTCACGCATCAGCTCTGCAATATGAGCTATGCCCTGACAGCCTGCATCGGCGGTCTTTTGGTGGTGCTGCGCGGCTTTGACTTTGGCGGGCTGGCGGTTTCCGTCAATTATACGCGGCGTTTTAACAGGCCTATCAATGAAATTTCCATGCAGATGAATACAGTGTTTGCGGCGCTTGCCGGAGCGGAGCGCGTCTTTGAGGTGCTGGATAGTGAGCCGGAGACGGACGAGGAGGGACTTACGGCGCCAAAGGAGCTGAAAGGTCATATTGTACTGGAGCATGTGAGCTTTGGTTATACGCCCGAGGTGACTGTGCTGCATGATATTTCCCTGTACGCAAAGCCGGGGCAGAAGATTGCTTTTGTAGGCTCCACCGGCGCGGGAAAGACCACAGTGACGAATCTGCTGTCCCGTTTTTACGATATCAAAGAGGGAACGATAACCATTGACGGCATACCGATTGACAAGATACCAAGGGGCTATCTGCGGAACCATATTGCCATGGTGCTGCAGGATACCCATTTGTTTACAGGCACAGTGCGGGAGAATATACGCTATGGCAGGCTCGATGCCACGGACGCGGAGGTGGAGGAGGCAGCGAAGATAGCTTCGGCACATTCCTTTATCATGCATTTGGAAAACGGGTATGACACAGTGCTGGAGCATGACGGTGCCAATCTTTCCCAAGGACAGAGGCAGCTTTTAAACATTGCGCGCGCTGCAATTTCCAAAGCGCCCATACTGATTTTGGACGAAGCTACCAGCTCTGTGGATACAAGGACGGAAAAGCACATTGAAAGGGGTATGGACGCCATTATGAAAAACCGCACCACCTTCGTCATTGCCCACCGTCTTTCCACCGTCAGGGAGTCAGACGCCATCATGGTGTTAGAGCAGGGCAGGATTATCGAGCGGGGAAGCCACGAGGAGCTGCTTGCCGCAAACGGACGCTATGCCGATTTGTACCATGAGATAGCGGAGCTTAACTAAGATGCTGTTCTTATATTTTTCTTGGAAATGGCAAGGAAATCCTTCAGTACAGTGGTCTGCTGCAGCTTTTTATAATGGATGCCATAAGAGAGCACGGCAGGATTTTCAAAGGGCAGATAGCACAAATCTTTCTCGCGGAGCAGCTCCAAATCAAGCACCATGGTAATGCCCAGACCGGCCTTTACCAAAATAAGCGCAGCTTCTGTATTTTCACAAAAATAGATATCTTTAGGTGGATGGGACTCCGCAAGCGGCTTCTGCAGGGTAAATAAGGCGGGGGGAAGCTTCGGCGGCTCCTGTAAAATGACCTTTTCCGTCGAAAGCATTTGTGTCGTAATGGTTTTTGCGGCGGCATAGGGGTGGTCCTTGGGCAGCGCGCACATAAGTCTTGTTTTCTGCAATTCCAGATAAGCCATATTCTTTTTTTCGGGACCTTCATTCTTGAAATCAAAGGTAACATCCAGAGTACCGTTGTCCAGAAAGCTTTCCAGTGAACGGAAAGGAATTGTTTTTAAAACAGGAT
The DNA here is from genome assembly GCA_947177465.1 of uncultured Lachnospiraceae bacterium. GTDB lineage: Bacteria > Bacillota > Clostridia > Lachnospirales > Lachnospiraceae > Acetatifactor. The sequence goes on along the minus strand of CAMWUP010000064.1, from coordinate 2,799 downwards.
GGACATTGGGATGTTTTTTGGTAAACTCACATAAGATGGGAGGCAGAAGCCTAAGTTCCGTGGAATTGTGGCAGCCGATGGAAAATACGGAAAAAGCTTCTGTGCTCTGGGAGGACAGCTTTGCCTTTGCCTGCTTTGTCGATTGCAGAATATGCGTGGCGTCTTCCCAGAATATAAGACCATCCTGTGTGAGAGTAACCGAGCGGGTGCTGCGCTTGAAGAGCTTTGTTTCCAGCTCGGCTTCCAGCGAATTGATTTGGTGTGTGACTGCGGGCTGGGTAATGTGAAGCTCGGCAGCCGCCCGTGCAAAGTTCAAAGTGTTTGCAACGGCAATAAAACATTCTAATTGTGTCGTATTCATGGTATTCTCCTGAATGTGTGCTTATAATGTCGTTAATAAAAATTCTTTATTAATTATAACATATTTTGACTTTACATATAAATTTTTTTGGGTTACAGTGGAATATGCATTATAAGAAAGGCAGAGGTGTAAAATGATTCGTACAATAATAAAGCAAGTAAAGCAGTATAAGAAGCCTTCTCTCTTAACGCCTTTGTTTGCGACGTTGGAGGTAATCATGGAGGTTCTGATTCCCTATGTGATAGCGGCGATTGTAGACAAGGGAATCGACGGGGGCAATATTCATGCGGTTTACCGGTATGGTGCGATTATGCTGGTGATGGCTATGTTCAGCCTGCTGTTTGGTATACTGGCGGGAAAATATGCTGCTGCGGCTTCGGCAGGTCTTGCCTGCAATCTCCGCGACAGCATGTATGAAAACATACAGCGTTTTTCCTTTTCCAATATCGACAAATTCAGTACGGCAGGACTGGTCACCCGTATGACGACCGATGTTACAAATATACAGAATGCATATCAGATGGTGATTCGTATCGCGGTGCGGGCGCCGCTTATGCTGATTTGCAGTATGTTTATGTGCTTTTTCATCAATGTCAGAATGAGCATGATTTTTGTGGTGGCAATTATATTCCTTGGAATTATATTAATTACCATTGTGCTGAACGCGATGAAAATATTTGATGTGGTGTTTAAGAAATACGATGAATTAAATGCCAGCGTACAGGAAAACGTAACGGCGATAAGGGTGGTAAAATCCTATGTGCGTGAGAATTATGAGAAAAGCAAATTTACGAGTGCGGCAGAAAATCTCTATAAGCTGTTTTCCAAAGCGGAAAGAGTCGTAGTGCTGAACAGTCCGGTTATGATGATAACGATTTACGGCTGTGTCCTTGCGCTGTCATGGTTTGGCTCAAAGTACATAGTGGCAGGCGGCATGACAACAGGAGAACTGACTTCCATGTTCAGCTATATCATGGGAATCCTGATGTCCCTCATGATGCTCTCCATGATTTTTGTCATGCTGACTCTAAGTGCGGCAAGCGCCAAGCGTATTGTGGAGGTTCTTACAGAGGAGCCGGATTTGCACAACAGGGAAAATCCCCTTACGGAGATTTTGGATGGCAGCATCGATTTTAACAAGGTGTCCTTTTCCTATAAGCAGGGCAGTGAAAACGAGACCTTAAAAGATATTGAGCTGCACATTAGGTCGGGAGAAACCATAGGCATTATCGGCGGCACCGGATGCGGCAAATCCAGTCTGGTAAGTCTGATAAGCCGTCTCTATGATGTGACGGCGGGCTCCGTCTGCGTGGGCGGACGCGATGTAAAGGAATATGATATGGAAGTGCTGCGTGATAATGTAGCCGTGGTACTTCAGAAAAATGTATTGTTCTCAGGAACCATTTTAGAAAACCTGCGCTGGGGAAAGGAAGATGCCACAGAGGAGGAGTGCCGCGAGGCATGCATACAGGCGTGTGCGGACGATTTTATCCGCCAGCTTCCTGATGGGTACAATACCTATATCGAGCAGGGCGGCACTAATGTATCCGGTGGACAGAAGCAGCGTCTTTGTATTGCAAGGGCGCTCCTGAAGAAACCGAAAATACTGATACTGGACGATTCTACCAGTGCGGTGGATACGGCAACGGACGCAAAGATAAGGCGTGCCTTTGCCAGAAGTATCCCGGGAACTACAAAGCTTATTATTGCGCAGCGTATCTCCAGTGTGCAGGAGGCAGACAGGATTCTGGTGCTGGATGACGGCAGAATTGACGGCTTCGGCACGCATGAGGAGTTACTTGCTTCCAATGAGATATACCAGGAAATTTATGAGACGCAGGTAAAGGGCGGCGGAGATTTTGATGAAGCGGCAGGAGGTGAAGACTGATGAAAAGAGTGCTTGGATATGTGTGGAAGGACTATAAGTTTTCCTGTATCGTTGTGGTGCTGTGCATTGTGCTTGCTGCTTTTACGAATTTAAAAGGATTGACTTTTATAGAGGTGTTGATAGAGGACTATATCAAGCCGATGATAGGAAGCGAAAACCCTGATTTCGAGGGATTGTTTCAGGCATTGGCGCAGCTTGCGGGATATTTTCTGGTTGGCGTCCTCTGTGTCTATGCATACAATCGTATTATGGTAAATGTAACGCAGGGCACCATGCGGAACCTGCGTAAAGAACTCTTTAGCAGAATGGAATCGCTGCCGATTCGGTATTTTGATACCCATGCGCACGGCGATATTATGTCTGTTTATACCAACGACGTAGATACTCTGCGCCAGCTTATCAGTCAGAGCGTGCCGCAGACAATCAATTCCGCCGTTACGATAATCAGCGTATTCTACGGCATGATTACCAACAATATTCTGCTGACGCTGCTTGCTCTCGTTATGGTGGGAATTATGCTCTTTACCACAAAACGTCTGAGTAAAAAATC
>CAMWUP010000063.1 GCA_947177465.1 uncultured Lachnospiraceae bacterium | reverse complement strand
ATTGTTAGAGCCGATTGCTTCCCTTAAAGTAACAGTGCCCGATTCCTATACCGGAGATATCATGGGTGATTTGAACAAGCGTCGCGGCAGAGTGCTTGGCATGACGCCTGTTCCGGGTGGAAAGCAGATTATTGAAGCCGACATTCCCATGAGTGGTTTGTACGGCTACTGTACGGATTTGCGCTCCATGACGGGCGGCAGGGGCGAATACGCTTATGAGTTTGCCCGCTATGAGCAGGCGCCTTCCGATGTACAGGAAAAGGAAGTAGCGGCGAGAGCGGATAAGGTAAGCGGCGGAGAAGAGTAGGATAAGGTAAGCGGCGGAGAAGAGTAGTTGACAGTATTGTATGTATGGGGTATGATGTAAATAGGATTTTATTTAAAAAGCAACTTATCATGAAATGAATAAGTGCGGGCGATAGGAAGATACAGTAGGGGAAAACAATAGCTGATAAAAATAGCCGGCAGCATCTCGCTTGCCGGCTATTTTAAAAATCTTTAAACATTTATATTTCATCTGACATTTCTAATATTCCTTGCTGACAGATAATCCCGGTCCGGACAAAGTACGAGGTAGTTTTCATTTTTTAATCATCCATAAGGAGATAATTGATATGAAAAAACAAATAGTAATATTAGGATTGCTGCACTGGAAAAGCTGGAGTTAATGGATATGGGTCTCTATGCGGATAAAGAACAGTCCATGCGCAATTCCAATCAGTTAAGCTTTGGTGATTTGACGACGGATGAGGAAGGCAATGTTTATTTTGTGGATTATACCCAGCATGCGATTTTTATGTGCGGACCGGAGGGTGAAGATAAGGAACTGCTTTATGAAGGAGTCGGAGAGTTTTTACATGTTTCAAACGGATATCTGTATTTTGTGGAGATTGATGTTGAGACGTTATATTGTGTCGGCATTGTGAGGGTTGCTATTAACACGAAAGAAGCAGAAGTAGTGTACGAGGAGCCGCCACGTATTGGATTTGGAAACAGGGACAGATTTGGGATATTACGCACAATGTGCGGTGAGTGATGGAAATAAACTGTATTGGGTAAAACAGCATACGGGAAGTTTTCAGATAATGCTATGGGCTGGGGAAGAAGTGCAGGAATTTTTGATGGTAGAAGGAAAAGAAGGTGTATATGGCGACGTGCTTCTGTATCTGACAGAAGACTATCTATACTGGATGTTTGAATCAAAAATTTATGATGAAGCTGACTGGGGTTATTATCGGCTTTCGGACGGAGAAACGGGAAGGTTGAATTAGACTGTTAAAATTTAGGATATTCTCTGCAAAGAATAATTCCATTTTGGATAAGGAGGAGGTCATACTGGTATACGGTTTGTACAAATATCGCATACCTTGTGATAATGTAACGATTCATTTTCAACAATTCATAAGGAGGAAGCAAAATGAAGAAAAGTATCAAAACATGCTGCTGTCTGGGTTTGGCGCTGTTTTTGGCGTTAAGCGGGGCAAGAGAGGTTAATGCGGCGGACGGACATTGTGGAACAGTCAAGGTTACGTGTGGAGGTTTTGTAGACAATGTTTCGATAGAATCGCACAAGGTGCATACTGCATTGGGAAAAATAATCACCTGTCAGAAAACAAACGAATTGCATTTTCATACAATTTCCTGTAGTGGCTGTAGTACAGTGTTGAAATCTAACGTAGTAGGAATTTGTCTGATAAAACATACTGTATGTAATAGTGAGGTTGGTAATTGCCAAAACTTGAGGTAGCAACAAAAAACAGGGCAGGGTATGCCTTGTTTGATAGGGAGAAAATAATATGCAGAAAAGAGTATTGATACTGCTGTTGTCACTGATTTTTCTTTGTGGATGTGCCAGTAAAGAAAATGAAGCTTCTAAGCAGAATAATACAGTTTCCCTGCAGGAGTCGAGTGTTACAGCGGAAGATGAAAAGGAGATTTCGCAGGTGACAGTTACGGAGTATCCTCTGCCTGAGGAGGTTGCAGCGTTGGAGAAACTGGAACTAAAAGATATGGAACTTTATGCTGATGAAGAACAGTCCATGTACAATTCTAATCAGCAAAATTTTGGTTATTTGACTTCAGATGTGGAAGGGAACATCTATTTCTCAGATTTTACTCAAAATGCGATTTTTATGTGCGGACCGGAGGGAGAGAACAAGGAACGGATCTATGAAGGAACCGGAACTTGTATGTATGCGGAAAATGGGTATCTTTACTTTGGAGCTATTGAGCCTGAAGAGAAATACATTGAAAAGGTTGTCAAAATTGAAGTCAGTACAAAAGAAGAGAAAAGTCTGTATAAAGAGCTTTGCGGAGAAATTATGTTTCTGAAGGATACCCTGTACTTGGATATCTTGGGACTTGGAAGCATAAAACTTGATGATGCGGCCAGTAAACTGGTTGTGCTGTCAGAAGTAGAACCTGTCTTTTTTAATACAGATGGCAGATACCTGCTTTATAACATGATAACGGATGAATCACGTTTTTTGTTTGAACGAGGATATCTGCTTACTTGGGACACTGAAACAGAAACCAATTATTTTGTGGAAAGCAAAATGGTTTTTCCTTTACTTGCCGGAAATTGGCTGTCGTTTGTTGATTTACAGACCAATACCCGTCATGTGTTAGATATGGAAACAGGGGCAGATACTGATTTAAAATACTCTATGCATCATGCGGTTAGTGACGGCCATAAGTTATACTGGGCACAGCAGGATGTTGGAAGATTTCGAGTTTTCCAATGGGATGGAACGGAAATAGAAGAGCTTTTTGCGATAGAGAAAGAGAAGTATAGTGATGTTTGTCTGTATTTGACGGAAGAGTATCTATATTGGATGTGTGAGACTAAGCTTATGGAGGAAGCAGAATGGGGATATTATCGATTGGTAGATGGAAAAAGTGGAAAGTTAAATTAGATTCTATATAAAATGTTAAGAACATGGTTAAGTTAATTGTTAGTTTTTGCTAGGAGGAAGCAGAATGAAGAAAAATTTCAAAAAGTGCTGTAGTATCGGTCTTGTATTGTTTTTGTTAGTATTTTGGAGAGCTGGAGAAGTTAGCGCGGCGGCTGGACACTGTGGAACTATAAAGGTTATGTGCGGGGGATTAGTGGATAATGTAGATGCAGGTACTCATAAAATTTATACTAGATTAGGCGATGTGGTAACTTGCCGAAAAACAAATGAGCTGCACTTACATGTGATTCTCTGCACGGGATGTAATACAGTGATAAAATCCAATGTGGTAGGTGTTTGTTTGATAAAACATACTGAATGTCATAATGAAGTTGGCAATTGTCAGAGTCTGCGGTAATTAGCAGGAAATGGTTTTTAATCTGTATACACCAGTAAAGGAGAAGATACCGGTAAGAATGTGCAATAAATTTGGGAAGATTTTTTTGCTTATGGCAATATGCTTTTTTGCCTGCGCATGTGGCAAAAAAGTAGAGGAAGAAAAGGAACAGGCAGACCGGACAATCAGCCGTTATGAGATGCCGGGATTGTTGGGGTACTGTGTGGATGAAGCAGGAGAATATTTGTATTGTACAGTGAAGGGGAGTTCTTCTGTTTACCAGTATGGCACGGATGGCTCTTTTATAAAAGAGATAGCAGTCGTGGCGGATGCGGAAACAGAGGATGTGCAGGTATACCCGGACGACCTGACCAGCCTTTGTATCCGTGGAAACAGCCTGTATTGCTTTAGGGAAAGGAATGGCTGTCTGATTGAGATAAATACGGAGACCGGAGAGGGACGCGTATGCGGCAGACTGACGGGGATTCCCACAATCAGAAAAGTAGCAGCGCAGCAGGATACACTGCTGTTGTTGATGTTTCCGGAAATGGGAGTAGGGATTCTGCAGACGGTTCTGTTGGATTTGCAGACAGGGGAATTTACGACTCTTGCCATAGAATCCCCGATTGCGATTACTTCCGGAATAGAAGGCGACTATTGGGTTGAAGCGTATGACGATAATGGCTTCTATTTTCAGAAATACAATACGCATACCAATCTTTTTTCGGAACAGTACCGAACGAATTTTGCGGAAGAATTGTCGGATATTACCTATGTGCAGGAAGAAAACGCTATATACGGCTATATGCCGGCGGAGTTTCAGTATGTAAGGCTTGTGCCGGAGCAGGCGACTGTCGCAGCAAGATTTCCGGCACAGAGGTTGTATACATATGAATCTAATATGATGATGGCAGGTGTGTGCCTTTTTGTGTCGGATACCACATTGGAAAATATTTACAGCTTTGAACCGTTGGCCTATGTAGAGGATAATACGCCTTTAAAGGGATATGTTCTGGATTTGGCAAATGTGCCGGACTGGAGTGGTTATAACATTGATTTAGAGGAGCTTTCATGGGATGCGCTTGCGCTCAAGGTGCTTGCAGGGGATAGTGATTATGATTTTGTGGTGTTGAATACTGATATGGCGGAAGCGCTTGCCATTCGCAACGCGATGGCGTATTATCCGATTCCGGAGAAACGTATTGCCCGCTACTTGCAGGAGTGTCATCCCTTTGTCAGGGAGGCAGCCACCTACAGGGGAGATATCTGGATGCTGCCAGTCAATTTGTATGCGTCAGGCGTTGTGTATCGGGAGGATACTTTGACGGAGTACGGTATCAGCATGGAAAATATCCGAACATATGAAGATTTTTGTATAGCTGCAAGGGTACTGTTTGATGCGGGACAATCGAACCATTTTAGTGTCGGATATCCGGTTTCCGCGCTGTTAAAGGAATATATCCGGTTGAACAGGAAGGAAGGAACTGTTGATTTCAATACAGAAGAGTTTCGCAGATTACTGGATTTCGTGAAAGGGGAATATGGTGTCGGCGCTGGTTTCAGAAGCTCCTATGTACAAATCAATTTTATGGACTATTTGGATTTTTATGATATGGATGTAGATGATGTAGAGCGGCAGGACCTGATATGGGAGGCTTTTCTGAAAACAGTCTGCTTTGAGCAGGTTACCGGCTACAACTGGGATTACGAAAAATATGAAGGAAAAGAAGGGTTTCATGTATGCGGTGTGCCGACGCTTTCCGGCGAGGAGGGTACTTTTCCGGTTTTGGCAGATATTATCATTATCAATCCCAACGCCCCCAATTTGGATGCCGTGCTTGATTTTGTGGAGGATATGTCCAATAATTACATAGAAGTCTCAGGTAGACATTTGTCTGCAGAAGAAAGCGTCTATGGGACGGATATATTCAGCAGAGAGCTTTATGCGCTTTACAGCAATGGAGAAATTGACTTTGAACTTCCGGACGAACTGTTTACAAGCTATTATTCTTATATTGCAGACGAGATAACGGATAAGGAAAAAGTAATTGCGGAGTTAAACCGCACGGTGAATATGTATTTTGGGGAATGATGGAAATGTGCAGTGGAAATATTCATGTAAGAGAGCGGATTGGAGCAGTCATGAAAAGGAAATTTGGGCTTAAGTTGAAGCTTTGCGTGCTGCCGGCGGCAGCAGGGCTTCTGGTATTTTATTTTCTTCCATTTTTTAAGGTGATTTACTATTCCTTTATTAAGGGGCAGTATCAAAAAAGCTTTGTGGGATTTGCAAACTATATTGATGTTTTAAAAAATGCATATTTTCAGATGGCTTGTATCAATACGCTGAAAATGATTGCCTGCTGTGTACCGGTTTTTTTGGCGGCATCAGTGTTGTTATCCATACTGTACTGCGGTGGTGGAATGGTTGGCAGCTTTTTGCGGAAGCTGACAATCCTGCCGCTGCTTTTGCCTTCTGTCAGTGTGGTGGCTGCTTTTGTATTACTGTTTGCAGATGTGGATTCGTCTTTACCGATATACGTCCTGTTTTTATGGAAATATCTGGGCATGGGAATTGTTATTGTTTCCTCGGCGCTTACGGCAATAGAACCGCAGCTTTATGAGGCGGCGCGCATAGACGGCGCCGGCTTCTGGGCACTCCATGGAAGGATAACCCTGCCGCTCTGCGCCCGTCCGATTGGGTTTACAGCGGTTTTGGGTGTAGTATACTGCTTCAGGACATTCAGAGAAAGTTATCTGTACTATGGAAGCAATTATCCGCCGGATTACAGCTATACCCTGCAGTATTACATGAACAATCAGTTCTTGAAACTGAACTATCAGTCCATGGCAGTCAGTTCTATTCTGATTACGCTGATGCTGGCGGTCTTTATTGCCCTGTGCATGGGAAGGGTGAAAGAAAAAGAATGAAAAAACAATTAGGAAAAATTTTTACAGTCACATTTTTACTTATGATATCCATCGTTTTGTTTCTGCCGATTGTTTTTATGGTGCGTGAGGCGGCGCCGAGCGATTTTTATCTTCTTCTTATTGAAAAATTTTGGTTTTATCCTAAATTTTGGAATTCCCTTCTGTATGCGGCAGGGATTGGAGCGGGTGCCTCCCTTTTTGCCCTGCTTGCAGCTTTTGGGCTGACAAAGGGAGGATTCCGGTGCGGAAAAGCAATTTCTTTTCTTCTGCTTCTTTTGATGCTAATGCCTTTGCAGACGACGCTTCTGCCTAATTATATCGGATTAAGAGATTTGGGGCTTCTGGATACCAGAAGTGCATTGCTTTTGCCCATGATATGTTCGCCCTTTGCCATTTATCTGATGTGCAGGTATATGGAGGGGATGCCTGACGAAAACTGGGAGGCGGCGCGGCTGGAGACAGGGTCGTTGTTTCAGATATTGTTTCATGTTGTTTTTCCGCAGATGCGCGCCTGCGCAGCCGCCGTGTTTGTCTTTATGTTTGCAGAGGGCTTTAACATGATTGAACAGCCTATGTACTATGTCAAACAAGATAAACTGAAGCCGTTGTCCATCATTACAGACAGTATGCAGGCAGGAGAAGAGCCGCTTATTTATGCAATCGGAATTGTCTGCATGATACCGCTGCTTTTCCTGTACGGGTTTTATGAAGAAGAACTGGAAGACGGTCTTGGTATGCTGAAAATGTAAGCTGTGTAAAAAGACAGGACGCCGTTTGTACAGTGGAAGGAGACAGAAGGATGAAGAGAAAAATTCTGTTTGGATTAACGACCGTATTCTTTGTGTTGATGCTTGCCGGTACTTTTTTTCACCAGAAAATAGATTCTCTTTTCAGAATCAAGGTGCAGCTTGCTGCAATAGAGACAGGCAGCGAATACGTTTCTTTTCTGGGGACGATTGACGGGAAGGAAACGGAGCTTATGCGGGAAGAGCAGTTTTTGCTGCTTCCGGAGCAGGCGGTAAGGGACAATATGGTGTATGTGGTGGAACATGTAACGGAGCCATACGGAAGTTATGATGTCGTAACGCTGCGGATGGTACAGACTGCAGTCACAACGGATGGCAAGGTGAAGATTACGGCCGGACTTTCGGAAAGTGAAAATGTTGCCGCGGTATATGACGATTCTCTTTACGACGGTATGCGGATAGTGGTAGAGGGGCAGCGCTGAATATGCGTTGCGGCTTCTGAAAAAGTAATTGACAATGCAAAGACAAATGTTTACAATTAGCCTAGTTATAAGCAGGAAAAAGTAGCGGCGGAAACAGGCAGGATTTTCTGCTGCTTAGAGAAAGGCATGGTAAAAATGGCAGTATTGTACAATCACAGAGAAGTAGAGACGAAATGGCAGGGCGTATGGGATGCGGAAAAGGCATTTGCTACTTCAGCGGATTATTCCAAACCCAAATATTACGCATTGGTTGAGTTTCCGTATCCATCAGGGCAGGGACTTCACGTTGGACATCCGCGCCCTTATACGGCGCTCGATATTGTGGCGAGAAAAAGGAGAATGCAGGGGTATAATGTACTGTATCCTATGGGCTGGGATGCGTTTGGGCTGCCTACGGAAAATTATGCGATTAAAAACCATATCCATCCCAAAATCGTAACCAGAAACAATGTGGAGCGTTTCAAAAATCAGTTAAAAGCGCTTGGCTATTCCTTTGACTGGGACAGAGAAGTAAATACTACGGATGTGGATTATTATAAATGGACGCAGTGGATTTTCTTAAAGCTGTTTCACGCAGGTCTGGCATACAAGACAGAGATGCCAATCAACTGGTGTACCTCCTGCAAGGTTGGCCTTGCCAATGAAGAGGTGGTAAACGGCGTCTGCGAGAGATGCGGCGCAGAGGTTGTCCGCAAGGTAAAGAGCCAGTGGATGCTGAAAATCACGGCGTATGCGGATAAGCTCTTAGAGGGACTGGATACCGTGGACTATATTGAACGTGTCAAGGTGTCCCAGAAAAACTGGATTGGCAAATCAACCGGCGCGGAAGTAGACTTTATTTTAAAGGGGAAGGAAGACAGGCTTACGGTGTATACCACCAGACCGGATACCTTGTTCGGCGTTACTTACATGGTAATGAGTCCGGAGCATCCTTTTATTGATAAGTATAAAGAGGATATTCAGAACTGGGATGCGGTGATGGAATACCGTGAGATGGCGGCGAGAAAGTCAGATTTTGAACGCACGGAGATGGCGAAAGACAAGACGGGCGTTATGTTGGACGGTCTGATGGCAGTCAATCCTGTCAATGGTAAGGAAATTCCCATATGGATATCGGACTATGTGCTGATGACTTATGGAACGGGCGCGATTATGGCAGTTCCGGCACATGATGAGAGGGACTGGGAATTTGCAAAGAAGTTTGATATGCCGATTATAGAGGTGGTCGCGGGAAGCCCCGTACCTGTAGAGGAAGCGGTGTTCTCCGATGTGGCGACCGGAACATTGGTCAATTCCGATTTCTTAAACGGTCTTTCTGTTGCAGAGGCAAAGAAGAAGATAACGGCTTTTTTGACGGAAAAGGGGATTGGGCATGAAAAGACCAACTTTAAACTGCGTGACTGGGTATTTTCAAGGCAGCGTTATTGGGGAGAGCCCATTCCTATTGTAAAATGTGATAAATGCGGTTACGTGGCGCTTCCTGAGAGCGAGCTTCCTCTGGAATTGCCGGAAGTGGAGAGTTATATGCCGACGGACAATGGAGAGTCTCCCCTTGCCCATATGACGGACTGGGTAAAGACGACTTGTCCCTGCTGTGG
>CAMWUP010000062.1 GCA_947177465.1 uncultured Lachnospiraceae bacterium | reverse complement strand
GGGCAGCGCCGTCGCATGTTTCGGTGGTCTTCCGGTTATGGTCATGGAAAAGCAGGGAAAAGCATTGCGCATATGGGACGAGGCATATCAGGAAGCATGTCTTGCACTTTTGGCGGAGGAATACAAGTGCGGAAGGATTTTTCCCATGCAAAAGCGGATTGTAGTAAAGGAGTATCCCGACACTGCGAAGGAAGCGTTGAAAAAGGCGGGATTTTTAAAAGAAATGCAGGATTATGTTTTATACAAATAAGGTTCTGTGTCATAAAAAAGGCGTTCTCCTTATGAGGTTAATGTTCAATAGGAGTAACGCCTTTTGCTTTATTTTTCGGGGGCAAAGATTCCTTTAGTCTGCCTTTTTATCCGTTTTGGAGGGATGCACCAAAAAGATACTGATGAGCAGCGCTATAATATAGAGAACGACTGTCAAATACAATACATTTTGATAGCCCACAGGATTAATGCTGTTGCCGTGGGAATCTGTTGTAAATGCACCGGTGCTGTTTACAATCAGATTGGCAACCTGATTGCCGGTCAGACCTGCAAATCCCCATGCCGACAAGGTGATTCCGTGGATTGCGCTGATGCTTCCCATGCCGTAATGGTCAGAAAGAAGTGTAGGCACATTGGAGAAGCCGCCGCCGTAGCCTGCGTTTACCACAAAGATTAATCCCAGCACAAGGATTGTCAGCGCAATATTTCCCTGTCCATCCTTGATGCCGCTTGTCAGGATGACAAGTCCGGTAAAGGCAATGGAGAGGATGAAAATCAACTTATAAATGGTATTTCTGTCCTTCATCTTGTCCGCCCATGCGGAAAAGCCGAGGCGTCCGCCTGCATTAAAGACTGCGGATATGGTGGAAATCACGCCAACCATTCCGGCGAGACCGATACACTTCACAATCATTTTTTCCTGAGAAATCAGTGCAAGACCGCAGGTAATGTTGATGTAGAACATCAGCCAGATACCAATATAGTTTTTGATAGGTCTGCTCTTGATAACAGACATAATGCTCTGTCCTTTTTCCTTTTTCTGAGGCTCATGCCAGCCGGCAGGTTTCTTTAACAGCAAATGTCCCGTGAACATCATCACGAAATAAACACATGCTAAGATGAAAAACATTTTATAAATGCCGCCGTCACCTAAATTATCAAGCAGCGCCTGCATGATGGGGCTTGCAATTGCCTTTGCCGCACCGAAGCCCGCAACGGCAAGACCGGTGGCAAGACCCTTTCTGTCCTCAAACCAAAGCATAAGTGTCTTGACCGGAGAAAGATAGCCGGTGCCGAGACCGATGCCCATGATAAAGCCGTAGCAGACATAGATACCGATTAATGCAATCGGGCTTTTCTGATGCTGCCCGCCGTAATATATGAAAAATCCGGTGCCGGCCATACCCAGTGCAAAGCAGATGGCAGCGATAAGAGAGGATTTGTGAATGTCCTTCTCCACAACATTTCCTAAAAATGCTGCAGACATGCCAAGGAAAAAGATGGCAAAACTGAATGCCCATTCTACAGCGCCTTTTTTAAAACCTATATGTTTGGCAATGTCCTCACTGAAAATGGACCAGCAATATACAGTACCTATGCTGCAATGGAGCAAAAGCGCCGGAATAGCAGCACATATCCATTTGTTTTGATTCTTATTCATTTTTCTACTTCCTTTCATTTGTATAGAACTTAACCTTTGTCATTTTACGCCTAATTGATAAAAATTTCAAGGAGTATAATTTTTCCGTTAAAGCGTTTAGAAAAATGATTCACGATTAGCTCTGTTCAAAAAGAGAAGCCAAAACAGAAGTAGTGTTTGTAATTTCTGCCACAGATTTTTCAATATCATTGTAAATAACGGCAGACTGTGAAGACAAATCCTGCATACTCTTTGCTACGACAGCAAATCCGACGCCGGCTTCACCGCTTCTTGCCGCCTCAATGCTAGCGTTTAAGGAAAGCATTTTCTGTTTGCTTGCGATTGCCTTTAAGTGGCTGGTATTGCTGTTAATTGTCTGGATAGTCTGAGTAGAATGTTGAATCTCCTGTTTTAGAACATCCAGTCGACTGGTATTATTGTATTTGAAATATTCGAGATTAACAAGTTGGTTTACAATAATGCCCAAAAGATTGGCAGAAGCGCGGATTCTTGCTTCTGTGCTGATGGGGACCTCACGAAGAGCCTGTATGTATTGTTCAGGGTCTATGCCAAGCTCTCTTGCCGTTTCCCGAAAAGCATCCTCATCGGGAGGATTGGGAAGCACCTGACCGCCGATGATAGCGCCCATTTTTTTGCCGTCTACAACAATGTCCACAGAAAAGTCCATCAGTCCGGCATGACAGAAATAAGTACCGGTGCACTCGTTGTCACATTTGACACAACGGCGATTGCCCTCTGAAGAGCCGCGGGTATATTTCATACAAAAATCCGTAAAATTACTGCCCTCTGTCAGATATTCCCCGTGTATTCCGACTGCTATGGCTGCAAGACCGGTGGAATCAGAAAAGTGATCCTGAATCTCCTGCAGTTTTGATAGGTCCATAAAGTCTTTTAATTCCATGAATTCCTCCATTCCGAATCAGCCGGATAGCGCCGGGTTGACTCTTTCCTCTTTTACACAACATTATACTTCATTTTGAAGGAATTTACAATTTTATATAGTTAAAATCTAAATAATTCTTTATCCGGTCTATCATATATGCCGCATAATCCAGCATAAGGCTTTCATCCCATTTTATCGACTTGTCAGATACATATTGCTCCAGTGCGGGTAAAAGCAAATTATGATATTTTTCGGGAATGTTGTTTATTCCCCAGTTTCCGCCTTCCTGTTTTGACAAAATAAGACCGTCTTTCTTATATGCCAATACTCTGCATAAATTCAGAATAATATAAGTGGGATTTGTTATAATTTCTACTTCCGCATTTTTGACGTCATTCCAAATACTGTCAAAATAAAATTCCTTGCCGACCTCTTCAAAAACATCTTTAATTTCTTTTCCACAAAGACATTTTCCTCTGTGGCAGATGATGGTGAAGTGTGCTGCCAAATCTTTGTCAAAACCATTCATCTTTTTAACATAATCGGACGGATTTGTTTTGTACCATTGTAAATGCGCAGCGGAAAAATGCAATTCAAAAGGGGTGGGATAAAGGAAGGGTCTGCACACATCTTTTCTGACAATGCTTAATTCGATTCCTTTTTTCGGTGCATATGCATTTAATTCCACAACCATATCCATATATTGACGTTTTATATTATCCGGAATGAGTGTATTTACCACAACTACTAAATCAATATCACTCTTTTTCTCATTAAAGCATCCCATTACGGCAGAGCCATGAAGATAGATTCCCACTAAATTATCGCCTAAAATTTCCTGACTTTGCGCAACAAAGCTTTTTGTTACATCGTTTAAAAGGCTCATAAAATAATTTCACCACAGACTCCGATTTGTCAACATCAGTTCATTGTCCAATATCCGTCGTAAGCATATCCGGTTTTTCCTATCAATAAATGTTCGGATTTTATAAATCCTGCTTTTTGAACGGCTTTTATTCTTTCTACCGCATATATGGGAACTTTCGTAATAATTCCCTTACATCCCAACATTTCCGAAAGGTGTGGCGTAATAAGTGTCACGATATCATACAACAGCTCTTCTTTTTCATAGTCGCTTCTTACATCAACCCGCAAAATTCCCATATTATGAAAGTCATCTTCGGAAACCCGTAAACACAGTTCAATGGTTCCAATCACATTAGCTGCTGTTTTGTCGATAATAGCAAGTCTGACAAACCAGCCGTTTTTATATGATAAATCCCAGAAATCAAGAGCTTCTGCCATTCTTTCTCTTGTCGCATAGTAGAAATTATCTCCATCGCAATTATCACTATTAAAAAATGGCAAAGCATTTTTGTCACTGTAAACGCTTAACAAATCATCACAGTCTTCGTTTTCAACCAATCTTAATAAAAATTTCTCGTTCTCCAGTATAGGGCAAGTTTCATAAATATTCATAATGTACCTCCTCAGGCTTCGATATGTCGATACGTTTTTAACCTCTCCTTATTTTATATACAATTCTTATGCTGATTTTTCAAGGGGAAAAATTCAGGTTTTCAAAAATATGGAGGACTGCTGTAATCTGCCCTTCCCGATATCCCAGATGATACAGAACAAAATTTTCCTTTCTTTGTTTTTATCTTGCAACGAAGCAGAAAGTATGGTAATATACATATATATTTAAGAATCTTAAATAAGTATAGAAACAAAATAAACTAAGTTTTTACAATATTTTACAATGTTTATAAAAGTATTGTGAGCAAATTTTTAATATCTCTAATTTTATATTTGTCAGCACCGTGAAAGGAGGTACAGAGAAAAAATTTTGATTGTGTGCGGTACAGGAAGGTTATGTTTACAGTAAGAACAGGAGGGTATACAATGAAAAAGAAGGTTTTATCACTTGCGTTGGCGTTTTGCATGCTTACGGCAGTGTTTGCCGGATGCGGAAAAGGCAGGGAAAAGGGGGATGCCGAGAGTATGACGCCGCAGAACACTACAAATCAGGGACAGGAAACAGACATGAATAAAGAAGAAAATACAGATAATAAGGCAGACGAGGTATCTCAAAATCTTTCTGAGGAAGCAGCATCTGTTAAAGAAATGATTGCCGGTCTGGCGATTAATGGAGAGGGATTTGATGCAGAAGCTGCCGAAATATCAGAATATAGGGAGCCGGTTACTTTGGTAAGGGCGCTGTTTGATTCGCTTACAGAAGAGGAACAGGCGGTTTTGGAAGAAGACGGCACGTTGCAGCAGTTATTTATGGCGGAAGCACGGACGCTGAATTTATGGATTCGCGATACACCGTTAGATGCAGTGGAGGACGGCGGCATAACATGGCTGATGGAAGAAAAATATTATGAGCTGGAAGAGGTGCTCGGGGAGGATACCGTTAAAGAGTTAGTGCCGCTCTATGAAAGCAAGTTTTTGGCATATAACGACTTGATACCGGGATTTCAGGAAGAAAAACGGAACAATCTGGAAGCGGGACGCAATGTTGACGACGCTATTCTGAACATGGACGCGAACAATGCGGATGAAGTTGCACAGGTTGCAGAAATGTATGATGCGCTGACAGAGATGCAGCAAGCTTATGTGGAGCATTATTATATTCTCAGGGAAGCCCAAAATTCACAGGATGATGCGCTTGCACGCGTTGTCTATACGGGAACTCGTTCTTCTGTTTACGGGCTTGGCAGCAGATGGCTTCTGCCGGAGGAATGGAAGAGCGTTACCGATCAGATGCAGGAGTGGTATCCTTCCGCAAAGCCGACGATGGTTTGGATTGTAGGAAGTTTAAGCGGAATGGGCTGTAATTTGGAATTTTTGCCTGCGGATAATGTGGATACAGCAGCACTGGAAGAACAGTATATTTATTTTTCAGAGCCGACTCGTGAGAATCATTTGTCCCATGAAGAATATTTCAACTATTTTGATGAGAATGGGATTGAGGTTTATTTGCAGGTGGAGCCCGGGTTTGCAGATGTTGAAACATTGATTGATTTAATACTGGCGCAGTATGGCAGTCATCCCTGTGTGGCAGGAGTCGGTGTAGATGTGGAGTGGTATCATGGCGTGACAGAGGATTCCGGTCTTCCCATTTCCGATGTTTTGGCAGAACAATGGGATAAACATATGAAGGAAATCAATCCGGAATACAGACTTTTCCTGAAGCATTATAACATCAGGTATCTTCCGCCTACCTATAGAAGTGATATCCTGTTTGTCAATGATAGTCAGGGCTTTGGAAGCTCCATTGGCGATGTTCTGGGTGTATACGATGAAGAGCTTGACGATGTTCTTGGATTTATACCGGAGTTTAAGCGCTTTGCGGATGCTTTCCCTGACAATGATGTGCTCTATCAGATTGGATATGAATCAGACGCAACATGGTATTATACGATGGAAGACCCTGTTGTGCAGTCGCTAGGACAGAGACTGGCGGAGGTGACTGGACAAAACTGTGGTATTATATGGGTAGACTTTACCATTAAGAATCCGATGACATTCCCGTGGACGATGACATCGGAAGAGAAGGTTAATGTAGTAAATAAGCTGCTCAGATACTTAAATCCGGATGGAGGACAGGTTGGCATGCGTCTTGCCGGAAGCAGTTCTGACCCTGCCGCTCCCAGAGATTTCATTTATGTGAAAAAGGTAAGGGAAATCGTAGACAGCCTGACAAAAGAGGAGCAGGGTATGCTGGATGCCGAGAGGCTCGGCTATCTTGAGTGGGCAGAAACTATCGCCGCGGATTAGAGCGGAGAAGAGAAGGTATCAGTAACATAGAGTAGAAGAGGGGCTGTTGCATTAGTGCGCAGCTCCTTTTTGTGCAGAAAATAGCAGCCTGACCCTTTGTAATGATGCTTCAAGCCAGATGGATGTCTTTGTCAAGCAGTTTTTTTCCCATCTCTCCAAGTCCTTGAAAATAGAAGTCAAGATTGGAGTCGATAATAACAATCTGCGGCATGATTTCCTCAGGTAACTGCATGAAGCTTCCTTTTTGCACATGCTCATACAGACTGTCAGGAATATCTTTTCCTCCGATTACCATTTTTTCAGGATTCAAAACGCATATGATGTTGGCAGCGATGGCTCCGAGAAGGGCAGTGCGCTGTGCGGGGCTGGAATTGGTCAGCATATCCTCGGCTTTTTTTCCGGATGCAACCTGCATATAGCCGATTTCACCGGCAAAGCTGGTAAAACCGGAATAAAGTCTGCCGTTTATAATAATGCCTGCGCCGATACCGTTGTTTTCCACATGCAGATATACCAAATCCTGCACGCCGGTCTGTACGCTGCCGGCATAGCCGACGGCAATGGCATTGATGTCGTTCACGATTAGGACAGGGAGTCCGAATTCCCGCTCTAAAAGATTCTTCAGATTGACTCTTTCCCATTCCGGAATGTGAGGAATGGCGAAAACTTGACCGGTTTCAGAGACCGCACCCGGGACGCCGACTGAAATGGCGCGGATATACTTGTTCTGCTCCAGCATGAGCCGGATAATGGAACAAAGCTGCTCCGAAAATGTGCTGTCGGGATTGCGTGGGAATGTGGCGGAAGCTTCACGGTTGAGATTCATGTCGGATATGGCGTATTGGAAGTTGCTTTCTGGTACAATGAGAGAAGCTATCCGGTAACGTTTGTTGTTCAATGCAAATACTTCTGCCTTTCTGCCGCGTGCCGCCTGTATGGTACCAACGCTGATGACAGTGCGCTCCTTCAATAACTGTTTGATTAAAAGATTGACAGTCGGCTGGCTGATTCCCGTGATAGAGGAAAGCTCTACCCTTGTGGCGCTTTGGTATTTGGTTAAAGCGTCTTTAATCAAACCGATATTTAATTCTTTCATAAGCGAGGGTTTTCCGGTTAGGTCGTTTCTCTGCTGCACAAGTGCTCCTTCTATGTCGGACATTGTCCGGCTGTCGTAAAACTGATATTATTTAACTTTTATAATACAATTCTTATGCTGATTTTTCAAGGGGAAAAATTCAGGTTTTCAAAAATATGGAGGACTGCTATAATATGGAAAGAAAATGCTTTTAGTGATTCGATTGGGAACGAATAAAGCATACAAGGGGTACGAATATGGAAAAACGGATAAAAAGCTACAGAAGATATATGGATAGTCTGATAGCAAAGCTGCGGCAGGATGGGGAGCTGCAGGATATAGACATAGAAGCATTGAAAAAAGAACATTTAACACAGATTGCTTTTTTCTGCCATGAAAGATTGATACATTTAGTGGTAACGATTGTCTTTGCCCTGCTGGAGATGCTGTCACTTATGCTGGTGGTGCTTTCCGCAGAAATTTATACCATGCTGCTCACAATTATAATCCTGATACTGCTGGTACCTTATATCCGACATTACTATATTCTGGAAAATGAAGTACAGAAAATGTATGGGCAGTATGACAAATTAAATGAGCTGCAAGGTTATCCATACTGTTTTAGTGGAGATATGAAATGAACAGGGATTTGACAGAAGGGAATATCAACAGAAGACTGCTGGGATTTGCGCTTCCCCTGATGGCAGGGAATCTTTTGCAGCAATTTTATAATATTGCAGATACATGGGTGGTAGGAAGATTTTTGGGCTCCAAAGCGTTGGCGGCAGTAGGCTCCTCCTATACGCTTATGGTTTTTCTGACTTCCGTTTTTTCGGGTCTGTGCATGGGAAGCGGGGTGGCTTTTTCCATTTATTATGGGAAAAAGGATTTTGAACGCCTGAAATCTGCAATTTTTCTTTCTTTTTCTTTTATCGGAATGATTACGCTGCTTTTAAATTTTTTGCTGTTTCCCGGGCTGAATGGAATTATCCGGCTTCTGCGCGTTCCGGATGATACGGCGCCCTTTATGAAAACTTATCTTTTCATTATTTTTATGGGAATAAGTGCTTCTTTCCTATACAATTATTTTGCCTGCCTGCTTCGTGCAGTCGGCAATTCGCTGGCGCCGCTTCTTTTTCTGGGTGTGTCTGTCGTGCTGAACATCGGGTTGGATTTGATGTTTGTGCTGGTACTGGAATGGGAAGTTGGCGGCGCGGCAATAGCGACAGTGGTGTCACAATTCGTTTCAGCGGTAGGAATTTTATTATATACACTTTTTAAATTTCAGGATATTCGTCCGCGAAAATGTCATATGCGCTGGGATAAAAGGATTTTTGGCGAGTTGATAAGCCTGTCTTTTCTTACTTGTATCCAACAGTCAGTTATGAATCTTGGCATTCTGATGGTACAGGGATTGATTAACAGCTTTGGCAGCGTGGTAATGGCGGGCTATGCCGCCGCAGTAAAGATAGATTCCTTTGCTTATATGCCGGTGCAGGATTTTGGGAATGCTTTTTCAACTTTTATTGCGCAGAATTACGGAGCCGGAAAGATGGAGCGCATACGCAGGGGGATTCGCAGCGCAAGCCTTGCGGTGGTTGCTTTTTGTCTGCTGGCTGGCGCCGTGGTCTGTATTCTGGCAAAGCCGCTGATGGAAATTTTTATTGATGCAGCAGACGTGGATATTGTTGCAGCAGGAGTTGGGTATCTGCGCATGGTGGCATCCTGCTATATTGGTATCGGCTTTTTGTTTTTGTTTTATGGCTTTTACCGTGCCATTCACCGTCCAGGCTTTTCGGTTGTGCTTACGGTGATTTCTCTCGGAA
>CAMWUP010000061.1 GCA_947177465.1 uncultured Lachnospiraceae bacterium | reverse complement strand
GTTCAATTATGCAACGTCCTGCCCTGTCAGCTTGTATGTGTCAAGGTTTTGGATTGCAGGATATTGTGGGGTGACATTTCTCTGCTCTCGGAAATAAAAGTTTCCATCCAGCCTCCCTGGCACTGACTGGGCACAGGCGTCACTTGCTACTCTTAAAAGGTATTTAGAAATCTCTCATAGTCTTCATAAGTGACATACACAACTCTTTGCCCCAGATTCAACCCGACTTCCATGCCCATTGGCGTATAGAAAACCACCAGATAAGAAGCATCCTTCAGCATGTTTAGAATTTCCTGATCAGAGTAGCCTGTCAGAGCTTCTTCGCCGTTCTCCTCGGCCTCGCGCCTTCTGAAATCGACTGCAAATTCCTCATCGAACCGGAGCAGCTCTGTATCATCCAGATAAGTACCCGTCTCCAAATCAAAGTTCATGCAATAATAGTTAATCATCGTAAACGGATCATTTTCCAAATTCAGATATACGTTTTCCACAAAGACCACACTCAGAATTTTTTCGTCCATATAAGTGACATGGGAATCCACTTCAACATAAAAAACGGAATCATCGCTCATAAGCGGTCTGAATTCTTCCGTAAAGACATTGTGAAAATAATCGTAATCGTCATGAAGCGCCCTGTTGATATACTCTTTATTTGGCACATCACCCGATACTATTTGCGGGTATTCTACGACAAGAAGAACTTCCGCGCTGTCAGCGCTGTATATTTCTTCCCTGAAGGAAAGCTCATAGGACAAATCATCGCGCAGGGCATTATACGGTCCTGAGTAGTAAGGCAGAGAGGTATCCTGTCCCTCTTCGTTCCAGTTCCGCTCCGTCACATCCAAGGTACGGTGAAAATAAGTAGTATTAGGTTTATTGGGGTCCTCACCGCCACTCCCTGTTTTGTCATCCGCTTCCTGCGTTCTTTCCTGTTCCGATTCTGTCTTGCCGCCCCTGCTGCTCTTCCCTGCATTTTTATCCGCCATATCATTCACAGCCGCCAGTATCACAATAACCAAACCGGCCAGAACTATCCCAAGACAGATAAAATAGACAACCACTGCTGCCTTATTTTTCTTTGGCTTCGCCGGCGGCACCGTCGCATATGGCTGATACGCCTGCGGCTGATAACCGGCTCCGTACTGCTCCGTCTGGGACTGATACACCTGTTCCGGCTGATACTGTACCGGGCCATGCTGCGATTGCTGATACTGTGTCTGCTGATGCTGCGCCTGTTGATACTGTGTCTGCTGATACTGCGATTGTTGATATTGTGTCTGCTGATACTGCGCCTGTTGATACTGTGGTTGCTGATACTGCGCCTGCCGGTATTGCGACTCCGGCTGCGCATACGACGGGGCTTTTGCCTGCTCCGCTGCATTTGTATTTTGATAACCGCAGCTTTGGCATATACCATCCTTTGAAACAGCCCCGCATTTAGGGCAGAAGTCAAACCTGCTGTTTTCTTCCATTACTTTCTCCATTCCAACTTATAAAGTAAGCAGACAGCGTCTGAGCTGTGTCAGTGCCGCAGCCGTCACTCTTTCCCTGATTGTCATGCGGCTGCCAATAAAATGATGCTCCTGCGTGTCGGTTTTTCCGCATACATAACAGCTGATATAGACAAGTCCGACCGGCTTTTCCTCAGTTCCGCCATCCGGTCCCGCAATTCCGGTTATCGCAACAGCCACGTCCGCAGCGGCCGCTTTTGCCGCGCCCTGCGCCATCTCCTGCGCCGTTTCACGGCTGACTGCCCCGAACTGAGCCAGCGTTGCCTCCTTAACATGAATCAGATTGCTTTTTGCCTCGTTTGCATAGGTGACAAAGCCTGCCTTAAAAACCTCCGAGACGCCTGATACATTCACAAGCCTCGCCGCCAGCATCCCACCTGTACAGGACTCCGCCACAGTCATGGTAAGTCCTCTCGCAAGCAGCATATCGACAACTGCTCTTTCCAGCGTGACTTTTTCATCCGTCGTGTAAACAGCGCTCCCAAAGCGTCTTTTCAATTCCGCGACAAGGGGCTCGTTTAACGCCGCTGCTTCTGCTTCTGTCTCTGCCCTCGCCGTCACACGGAAATGTACCTCCCCCGTTTTTGCATAAGGCGCAAGGGTGGGATTATCCTGCTTTTCCATCAAATCAGCAACTTTTGTTTCCGCACTGCTCTCCCCGATACCGGTAAGCTTTACTGTAACGGAAGCAATCACATTGCCTCCCAGTGTGCACAGATATGGCACTATTTCTTCCATAAACATGGATTCTAATTCATTTGGCGGTCCCGGCATGAGCACAATGCGCTTCCCGTCTTTTTCAATTAAAATCCCCGGCGCCGTCCCATTGTGATTCCTGATGGCTCTGCCGCCTTCCGGAACAAGCGCCTGCGTCCAGTTGTTTTCGGTGGGCGCCTTGCCCCTTACCTTAAAATACTCTGCAATCAGCGCATGGGAAACCTCGTCCTCTACAAGCCTTAACCCCAGCGCCTCCGCAACAGCTTCCTTTGTCAAATCATCCTTCGTGGGCCCCAGGCCTCCTGACAAAAGCACAATATCCGAGCGGGAAAGCGCTGTCTGCACTGTCTGTATCAGCCTTTCCCTATTGTCTCCTACCACCGTCTGATAGTAGCAGGAAAGTCCCAGCGCCGCACACTGCTCCGCCAAAAAAGCGGCGTTGGTATTAATAATATTGCCCAATAAAAGCTCTGTTCCCACGCAAATCAATTCTACCGTCATTTTTACCCCCTGCATATCTCAAATACGCTTATTTTACATCCGACATAACGCCTCTGTTTTTCCACACATAATCAACCAGAGATATCACCGTAAGCGCCAGTGCAATCCACATGATAACAGTCGTGACAAGCCGCAGCTCCTCAATATCGGCAATCATCAGGCAGACCATAATAATCTGAAAGGTAGTCTTGAATTTGCCCCAGTAACTGGCGGCAATCACCACGCCCTTGTCGGAAGCTATCAGCCTGAAGCCGCTGATGATAAATTCACGGCTGATAATGAGAATCACAATCCATGCGGGAATACGTCCCATCTCCACCAGACAAATTAACGCCGCACAGACAAGCAGCTTATCCGCAAGCGGGTCCATAAATTTGCCAAAATTAGTTACCAGATTGTATTTCCTTGCGATTTTGCCATCCAGCAAATCCGTCAGACTGGCAATAATAAAGATGGCAAGCGCGATATAATCCACATATTCCATAATACCGCCAAACACAGCGGTAAACCAGCCCCAATGGTGAACGCCGCCCAAAAGCAGCAGCACGAAAGGAACAATCAGAATCATTCTGAAAACAGTGAGCTTATTCGGTAAATTCATACTCTATTTCTCCTATCAAATCATATTCGTTGGAACCGGTGACCTTGACCTTCACAAAATCTCCGCTCATAAGCGTATTCTCTGCCGCAATAAAGAGATAACCGTCCACCTCCGGCGCATCCCGATAGGTGCGCGCCACATAAGCGTCCTCGTCGGCAACCTTGCCCTCTATCATGACGGTTAGTATCCTGCCCACCATACTTTCCGCTTTTGCAAAGGCAATCTCCTGCTGCAGCTCCATCAGCTCTGCACGACGTTCTTCTTTTACTTCCTCTTCTACCTGCCCTTCCATAAGCGCTGCCGGCGTGTCTTCCTCCTGTGAGTAAGAAAAGACGCCCAGCCTGTCAAACGCCATTTCTTCCACAAATTCCAGCAGCTCCTCATGCTCCCGCTCCGTCTCCCCCGGAAATCCGGTAATCAGTGTGGTCCGCAGACAGATATCCGGAATTTC
This sequence comes from uncultured Lachnospiraceae bacterium, assembly GCA_947177465.1. Lineage (GTDB taxonomy): Bacteria > Bacillota > Clostridia > Lachnospirales > Lachnospiraceae > Acetatifactor. Next base: position 5,446 of record CAMWUP010000061.1, on the reverse strand, counting down.
CGCGCGCAGTCTGGCAATAATGGCAGTCAAATCCGCCCTTGTCGTGCGCCGTCCCATCCTCTTTAAAATGGTATCTGAGGCGTGCTGTATAGGAATGTCCAGATAATGACATATTTTCCTTTCTGATTTGATAACAGCAATCAGTTCATCGTCTATTTCCTCAGGATAGCAGTACAAAATCCTAAGCCAGTAAATATCCGGTATTGCCGCCAGTTTTTCAAGCAGCCCCGCCAGACTCTTTTTACCATATAAATCCACTCCGTACAGAGTCGTCTCCTGTGCCACTAAAATCAGCTCCCGCACGCCTGCCGCTGCAAGCTCCTCCGCTTCTTTTACCAGACTTTCCATGGGCACGGAACGGTAAGCGCCCCTGACCTTAGGTATCACGCAGTAAGTACAGTGCTTGTCGCAGCCCTCCGCAATTTTTAAGTAAGCATAATGCCCGCCCGTGGTTACAATCCTCTTTTTCCCACATACCGGCGCCGCATTGATATCGCGGTAATGCTCCCCGCCGTTTCCGGCAAGCGCTTCCTTTACCGCCTGCACTATCTCGTCGATTGCCATGGTGCCCACAAGCGCATCTACCTCGGGAATCTCTTCGGCAATCTCCTGCCGGTAGCGCTGTGCCAGACAGCCTGCCGCTATCAGAACCTTTAAATTGCCCTCTTTTTTCAGTGCCGCCAGCTCTAACAGCGTGTTGATGCTCTCCTCCTTGGCGTCGCCGATAAAACAGCAGGTATTGACAACCGCAGCCTCCGCCTCGTTTTCATCGTCCGTAAACTCATAGCCCTCGTCCCGAAGCATTCCAAGCATCATTTCGGTATCCACCAGATTCTTGTCGCAGCCTAAGGAAATAAAAATCAGCTTCATATGTTCTTTCCTTTTCCTGAATTATAAAAAGAAGCTTTCTTATGGAACAAGAAAGAGAAATCCCGAAACCGGTCTTTCTCTTGCCTTCCTTTTTATGCCTGTTCTTCTTCGTCGCTCAATATCTTTATTTTGCCATCGTTCAGCTCTTCCACCGCAACAGACAGAGGCTTCTTGCCACGTCCGTCTACCATCGGAGTGTCCCCGCCGATAATCTGCCTTGCTCTTTTTGAAGTCGCCATAACAATAGAATATCTGCTGCTGACTACAGGCTCCTCTCCCGGCTCCACGTCCGCATTGACAACCTTCATTAAATCGGTATAAGATGGATGTAACATGTTATTCTCCTTTCGATAAAGCACCTATTTCTTTTCTGATTTCCTGAATAAATTCCGTATTTCTGGCTGTGGCAAGCTTTGCCGCCTGTACGATGCCATGTATCTGGGAAACGCAGGTCTGCAAATCGTCGTTGATTACAATATACTCGTAATCCTCCACGCCGTCTGCCTCGCCCACAGCACGCATAAGCCGCGTCTTTATTACCTCTTCCGTCTCCGTTCCCCTGCCACGCAGCCTGCGCTCCAGCTCGGCAGCCGAAGGCGGCGTCACAAACAGGGAAAGCACTTCCGGAAACATCTGCTTTACCTTTCGCATCCCTTGAATCTCAATCTCTAAGATGACGTCCCTTCCCTTTGTAAGCTGCTCGTCCACATAGTCGCGCGGCGTTCCGTAATAATTGCCACAATACTCAGCATACTCTATTAATCCGTTTTGTGCAATCTTTTCTTCAAAAGTTTCCCTTGTGGAAAAAAAATATTCCCTGCCATCCACCTCGCCCGGTCTTGGGTTTCTGGTAGTCATGGAGATAGAAAGCGCATAATTGTCATACGTTTTCATAAGCGCCTTCATCAAAGTTCCTTTTCCCGCGCCGGAAAATCCGGAAAGCACAATCAGTATCCCTCTATTCATCTTCCTCGCCTCCTGACAGATTCTCCTCACCGGAGCTAACCTGCGCCCTGCCAGCTATGGTTTCCGGTAAAAGCGCCGACAGCACAAGCTGGCTGTTCTCCATGACAAGCACCGACTTTGTCTTGCGCCCCTGTGTAGCGTCTATCGCCATGCCCTTTTCCTTTGCATTCTGTACCATGCGTTTTATCGGTGCGGAATCAGGACTGACTATGGCAATAATCTTACCGGTATTTACGATATTGCCAAAACCGATATGAATCAGTTTATTCATTGCTGCCTCTCTTTTATTCGATATTCTGGATTTGCTCCCTGACCTTTTCAATTTCTGTCTTTAAATCAATTGCATGTGCGGAAATCTCCAAGTCGCCGGTCTTACTCAAAATGGTATTGGCTTCCCTGTTCATCTCCTGTGCAATAAAGTCAAGCTTTCTACCAACGCTGCCGCCTTCGATGAGCGCCGCCTTCGTCGCCTCTATATGGCTTCTTAGCCGCACAAGCTCTTCGTCCACACAGACCTTATCCGCAAAAATGGTAACCTCCGTCAGAAGCCTGCTCTCCTCCACATGGGCATCGGCAAGCAGCTCCTGCACTTTGTCATGCAGCTTTTGCTTGTAGTCCTCAATAATCTGCGGAGAACGCTCCGTGATAAAATCCACATGCACAAGCATACCCTCCAGCTTTTCCACAAGGTCTGCCTTCAGGTTTTCGCCCTCCCTGATACGCGTCTCCACAAAGGCCTCCGCCGCCTGCTTTAACGCCTTGTCAAGCTCACGCCACAGCTCTTCCTCGTCCTCTTCCTGCTCCTCGAGCGTCAGAACCTCCGGATACCTTGCCAGTGTGGACACTCTCACATCGTCATCCAGACCAAATTCCTCTGCTATCTGCCGCAGATAGGCGAGATACTCCGCCGCCAGCTCGCGGTTATATTTGACACAGCTTCCGGTCTCGGAAAAGTCCTCATAGGTAATAAAAATGTCCACCTTCCCGCGCTGGATATAGTTTTTCAGTTCATTCCGAATGGACGCTTCAAAAAAGTTCAGCTTCTTTGGCATCTTAATGTTCACGTCAAGATACCTGTGGTTTACGGACTTCATCTCCACTGTGAATTTGCGGCTTCCTTCCGACAGCTCACACCTGCCAAAACCGGTCATGCTTTTTATCATCGGTTCTCCCATCTTCCCGCTTTTGCGGGGAATCCGGCAACAAAAGGACTCTCCACAGCCTTTCCATTGCCCTGTATCAAGTTTTACAGTCTCCATTATAGACAAAACACCGGAAATCGTCAAGTAAAGCGTTACAGTGCGGCATGTATGCAGTCACAGCAATTCGTTCTTTACGCCGCCATCCACATATCATACTCCTCCATCTTCTGGATATCCTCTAAAACTGCACCGCTGCGCCGAAACAGCCACGCACCCACATCATGTACCTCGCCGTCCTTTATCAGCCGGACACGCAGCAGATAGCTGTCAAACAGGGAGAGCTCTTCCACCGTAAACAGATAAGTCACACCGTCCAGTTCCTCAAACCAAAGCTGTTCCAAACCGGCAAGTACCCCATAGTCGTCGTCCCTATCAAAATAACAATCCAAAATCCCCTCTCCCAGAGACAGTTCCACAAATGCACCGTCCTGCCAGCCATATATAGTATGGAATAAAAATCTGTCACCTCTGGGCGCCCATACTTGATAAGAAGCCGTATACTCCGGTTCCCCATCGTTATCCACATCCACTTCCTTGTATTGGTTGTGTCCGGGTGTGCTCCATGATGTATATATAGCATATTGTATGGCATAGGATAAATCCCTGTTTTTGATATTCCGCCACACCTCATTTGACAGTTCTTCATAGGCGCCACGTCCTTCATATACTTCCCAATGCTTACACGCAAGGATTTCCTCCGATTCCTCCAACACATAGTCAGGAAGCGCTGCCGGTATACCCGCATCATAAAAAGCATGCGTATCATACTGCTTTGATTCATAGGTATAAGAAATACAGTAATGTTCCCATTCTCCCGCATCCCCCAAAGATATCAAATCCATCCGCAAGGGCGAAATCCAGGTATCCCGCCCCACAATCACACAGTAACGCTGCCCACCGTAAGCCAGAATACCGCAGTACGAGCCGTAACCTGTGGACAAATCGGTAATCGCCTCTTTTTGATACACCCCTTCGCCATCATCCCGATACCAGTACAGCGTATTGATTTCCTCCCAAAAATCATAGGCTTCGCTCACAAGATAATTGTCGGTTCCATCCTCTGCCTCCCAGCGATACACCATATCATACCAGGCGTCCGAATGCGAAAGCTACTCCTCGTATTTCTCTTCAAATTCCGCCAAATCCTTTTCCGTATCCACCTCATAGGGCGACACATATGCAGAAAAGCGTCTCCCCGAAAGACTCCACGCTGCGCCCTCCCTGAGAAAAGCAAGAAAGTCCTTTGGAATCGGTACCTCTTCCCCCGTGGGCGTTATGGTAACCTCTTCTCCCACTCCCCGTATCCATGCCGTCAATTCTTCACGAAATGCCGCCTGTTCCGGCGTCTCTTCTTTCAATTCCGCAATCAGGGGCACAACCGGCTTGATTCCGAAGCAGTCTGTTTCATATCCGTATCCAACATATGCGTCTTTATCGATTTCCACTGTCTGTCCATAGACAAGCTGACAGGTCAGAATCGGCGTTTTCTTGTTTTCTTCTATCAGATATGCAGACAAAAGCGGACAATCCGCCCCGTATGGCTCGGCAATTTCAAAGGTAATGATTTTTCCCTCAAATTCCACAAACCACATCTGTTCTGCAATCACATCCTTGTCAAAAAGCCGGACATACGCCGTCCGGTATCCGTCGTTTTCCTCCTCAAGCAGCGCGTTTTCCCTCCTGTTCCATATAAAACCGCGCCAAAACAGCTCTTCCCTGCCATCATTGTCATAGTCTGCCTGACAGACATGGTCCAGCCACTGCCAGTCCCTGATGGTATCCTGCTTATCCAATTCCGTCCATAGGATTTCTGCGTCCTTCTCAGGCACTTTTGCATATTCTTCATCCCCCCAGATGACTTCATTTCCAAGCAGCCTGTCCGCAAAAACAGCCGCATTTTCCTCCACGTATTCCTGCACGGCGGGCGTCAGGTCAGCACTGCCATTCAGATAGAAAAAGTCCGGCGCTACTCTCGTGGTTCTTGCTCGGATATACCTTCTTTCTTCTATGCTGAAGGGGGATTCTCCTTCCTCTTCCCGTAAGGTAAAACGGCACAAGCGAAGCAGTTCTTCCTCTTCCGTATATGTCCTCCTCACAGTCCCGTATAACAGCAGACAATATCCATCCTCATCGGCAAACACAACTCTTTCACAAGACTGCCCGCTCATGCTTTCATAGCCCTCCAGCCTGACAGCGCCGATTTGATACGCTTCCCCTTCCTTTGCTATGTAATACCAGGGAATTTCAAGACCGCTGTACTCTAACAGCAGCAGCTCCTTTTCTCCCTCCTGTTCCAATTGATAGATTTGCACAATATTGTCCGCCACATCTTCCGGCTTTACCGCGATATCCAGACGCTCCCCCAGCCATTCCGACAGCAGATTTTCATACTCCGGACACAACTCCCG
>CAMWUP010000060.1 GCA_947177465.1 uncultured Lachnospiraceae bacterium | reverse complement strand
CCGTCCGCCAGAATCCTGGCAGTAAATCCGTACTCCTCCAGCGCGTACTGCACGGGAATCCGAAATTCCTCATTGGGAAAATCAAACAAAAACGTGATGGAGCCGTCCGCTTCCATACGATACGTAAGCCCGTCCTTTGAAACGCTTGACATATAGCCGCCGCAGGTCATGGACACGCTTCTCTCCGTACTGTACTTCACGGTCAGCACAGACAACAGTGCATTTTTGTTGAAACCGCTGGCAAGTCCGTCATCCCGCTTATCCACCGGATTGGAATACCATGTGCGCTCTTCCTGCTTATCCTCCACCGCCATTTCGCCATTGCTTAAATTGGCATAGAGGACAAAGCGGTCATTCTCGTCAATTTTCGTCAGTTCATCTTCTGTTTTTGCCGGCAAAAAGCCCTGCGTATAATCGATTGCCTCCCTCTGGGCAGGCGGCGCCTGGATTGACTTTCCGCAGCCCGTCATACAAAGGACGCCGGCGAGTAACAGACAGAATATGCCTTTTATCTTTTTCATGTCCACACCTCTTTCCTCCATTTCTGCTTCCGTCATATCCGAAATACTATCTCGTTATATATCGTGTATATAAACACGTATATCTGCTGTACCAGACTGTAACCCAGAAGCAGCAGAAAGAGGATAATCACAATGCCGATTCCGGTCAGGATAAGGTTCAGGATAACCTTTCCAAAGGTAAGCTGATGTACATAATACTCTCCGAAAATCAAAATAATAAAACTCCACAGAAAGCCGATAAACCGGAGGGCGTCTAAAAACGCGCTCATCTCTGCATTCACCAGATTGGTGGCGATGATGTATATCATCTCAAACACGGTATAGGGAAGCAGCACATAACAGAACATAATAAATACGTGACGGCTCTTTCCTTCCGTAAACATCAGGGAGCTGACAGCCCAGTTTGCAACATAGCAGATTAGGAAGCCTCCCATGGTAATCAGGAAAATGGAGGGCACGGAAATTTTGTCCGGATTGTTTGTGTTGAAAATAAAGCCTGTCAGCACCGCATCAAACACATTGACCAGAAAAAATGCTGCCAGAATCATAATACACACGGGAATACTGCCTGCGTTGTTCCATTTCACCTGATCAAAACCGTTTACCGGATGAAACATCGTATATTTGCATTGCTTTAACCCTTCCTTCAGCTTGTTCATGCGGGCGCTCCTTTCCGTCTCTTTTTATATATCCTGAATGAGACAGCCGCTGCGATAAGAAGTACAATCACCAGTACAATCATGTGAAAGGAATCCCTGATTCTTCCAAGGGATGCTTCTTTAAACGCATCGGAATAATTGCTTCTGTCGTTTGCCAGTCTGTAATAATACATCGCCTCCTCATACCTGCCAAGCTGATAATATGCCTTTCCCAAACCGGTATAGGCAAGCAGATAGTTGGAATTGCGCTGCGTCACTTCCCTCCACGGTTCTATACTCTCTTCATAGAGCCCGTCGTTGTAGAGATTGATTGCCGTCTGCACCATTTCGCCGAACTGTGTCAGTTCAAACTCCGTGATGGTATTTTTGTCGGCGTCCATAATGTAGAGCCTGTCTTCCATCGCAACCAATGACACAGGCTTTTTAAACAATCCCACCTGATTTCCCAACCCGCCGAATGCAAACATCAGGCTGCCGTTCTCATCCACCTGATAGATGTTTCCATAGGTGGTATCCAGAAATGTCATAATACCGTTTGCATCTACTGCAACGTCAGCATATACGGATGTATTTCTTCCATTCTCTTTCATTGCAGGAAGGGTATCGATACCAAGCGGATTCAGCCTGGTTATCAGTGCGGCGCCGCTCTCACTGCCAGCCGCCACAGCATAAATATAACCTTCCCCGCCCATAAAGAGATTGCCGTATTCAATCGGATTGAATGCCTGCATGGTAGCGGCTGCCTTGTCGCTCAGAATATCCTTCCAGATTTTACGGATTCTGCGCTGCAACGTCATCTCCACATTATTTGCCCCAAAAAACTTGATGAATGTTCCATCCGGCTCCAGATAGACGATTCCCTGATAGACGCCCTTGGAAAGCACATAAATCCTGCCCGATTTATCCACCACGACCTTGTGGGGCTGATAATTGAAATTATCCGGCAGCAAGGTGGACTGCGGCGCGCCAAGCACCTGTAAAACACGACCGTCCCTGCCGCAGACGACAACCTCCTGATTTCCCATCTCCGCAATATAGGCTGTACCGTCCTCTGATACATAGATGCCCTGTGGATTGGAAAAGGTATATTCACCGCCGCCCGCAAGCTCTAACGCCGTCCACTCATCAAGCACCTTAAGCTCCTTGTCTAAAATAACAATACGTGCGTTTCCGGAATCCACAATATACAGCTCGCCTCTCGCCTCGCAGTAAAACAAATCGGAGGCGTCTTTAAAATCGCCGCACCCAAGCTCAGCGCCGCCTATGCTCCTTGTCGGCAGATAGCCGTTGGGCGCCGGCGTCGTATTGCCCCACTTGTCATACGTGTAAGTCTGATACGGTACTTCCGCCGCCTTCGCAGGCAGGGGAGACAACAGGACGGCAATGCCGCACAATAGAGAAACAAATAATTTCTTGTTCTTTTTCATAAAAACTCTCCGTTCTTCCCGTTTCTGTCCATCCCATCAGCCCTTGATACCGGTCTGGGACATGGTTTCCATTACTGAAGACTGCGAAATCACAAAGACAACAACGGGCGGTATCATCATAATCAAGGCAACTGCAGCGCCCGCTCCTGCTCTGGCGATACCGGCAGAGGAAATGGACTGCATAACCGCCGTCAGCGTCTTTAACGCCTCCTCGTAAATATACTGGGACTCTCCCGTGTTCCAGAGGTCCTTGAAGGTAAAGATTGTCAGCGTCATCCATGCGGGACGTACTAACGGCATAACCAGCCTCCAAAAGCAGGTAAATTCATTAGCTCCATCCACCCTTGCCGCCTCCAGCATCTCATTGGGTACCGTAATCATAAACTGTCTCATCAGAAAGACGCCAAAGCTTCCCGCAAGAACCGGCAGAATCAAAGACCAGTAAGTGTTAATCAGCCCGAGCTTGCTGATAATGATGTACAGTGGCGTCCGCGTTACCTCCGGCCGAAACAGGATTGCCAGCACCACTATCTGATAGTAGACGCCGATATATCTGCTCTTGTTCTTTGCCAGCGGATATGCCGCCATGGAAGCGATAATGATATAGGCAGCCGTACCCGCCACTGCAATAAACAGACTGTTGAACAACGACCGTTCAAAGGGAATCCATGTCTCCTGCGTAATCTCAATCAAATCGCTGAAATTGGAAAGAGTCGGATTCCGCACAAAAAACTTTGGGGGATACGCCAGTATTTCATTGAGGGGTTTAAATGCCGTCACCAGTACATAAATGATGGGAAGCAGCATAAACACGCCAACCACAATCAAAAATAAAAATATGACAAAGGTACCTGCCTTCGACCGGCTTAAGGTTTTTCTCTTCTTGTTTTTCACCGTACTTCTCCTTTCAACCTTCCCGCAGCGCGTCTATGCCCATTTTGACAGCAGCTTGTTGACTACCTTCCACATGATAAGCATCATGGCAAACAAAAATACCGCCACTGCACAGGCATAGCCCATCTCAAATCTGACCTGACCGAAGTCAAGAATATGAAGCACCATGGTGTGCGTCGCATAGTCCGTACTTGGAAAACCCGTCAGGTTCATACATTCATATCCAATCGCAAACGAAGTGGAAATCTGCATTACGGCTCCAAAGAGAAGCTGGGGTACCATCTGCGGCAGCGTAATATACCAAAGCTCCGCAAACCGGTTTTTTACGCCGTCGATTGCCGCCGCCTCAAAAAGCTCTCTGTCCATGGACTGTAAGCCCGCCACAAAGGACAAAAATCCCGTTCCCAGAGACAGCCACAAAATAACTACAACCACCACTGCCATCATATACTTGGTATCCGTCAGCCACTGTATCGCATCCGCCGTCAGTCCGAACTTCGTCAGGATGCTGTTTAACAGACCGTAGCTGTCGCCGGAAAAAATGTAAGTCCAGACAAAGTACACATTGCCTGCCAGCGACGGCAGGTAAAATACCAGCGTCAGGACAGTCCGCACAAAACGGTTGAATTCATTAATCAGCCAGGCAACCAGAAAGCTCAGGATATAACTGACAGGTCCCGTAATCATGGCAAAAATGGCTGTGTTCTTTAACGCAATCAGAAAAACGTCATCATCAAAGAACATTCTGATGTAGTTGTCAAAGCCGACAAAGGTGGGCGCGCTCAGCATATTGAAATAGGTAAAGCTCAATACGATTGCCGCCGCAATCGGCAGGATAGTAAACAGAACAAACAGGATGGTAAAGGGCGCCAGAAACACAAGGCTGGCTCCCTGTGCCCTGAACCATTTTTTAAATGTTGTTTTTTTCTTTTGCCTTTTTTCACCGCTCATACTCAACACGCCTGCCCTCTCTGCATTAGTAGTTAAATTCTTTTTGCTTGCGCTGCAATTCTTTATTGATTTCTATATTGTACTTATACAGCGTTTCCCGCAGATTTTTGTTATTATACACAACGTTCCTGAACGCAAACGCAAGGTTTCTGGCGATATAATAGCTGCCCGGAATCTGCTCCACAGCTACCGTATTTTCACGCTGCTGCCGTATTACGTCCGCCTGCGCACTGTTCCACGGAATGTCTTCAAACGCTTCCAGATTGGCGGTTCCATACCGTGCCGCCACGCCCAGCGTCTGTTCCACCTGCACGCCGAAATCACTCTGCGTTTCCGCGCTCACCCACCATTTCAGGAATGTATACGCTTCGTCGGGGTATTTTGTATCCGCCAGCGCAATGGCGCCTGTGGAGGTGGAGGTTTCCACATTGTTTATCTTGCCGTCCTGCACGGTACCGGGCATCACCGCAATATCCCACAAACCATTCAGCTCGGGAGCCGCCGAATACAGGTAATTGACCTGATTGTAGGGCTCTATCGCCAGCGCCATCTCCCCGCTTCTGAAGCGGTTAAAGAAATCGAACACAAGAGAAAGACTGTATTTTGTATATAGACCCGTCCAACTCTCGAACGCCAGCAGCGCTTCGTTGCTGTGAAAGGTAGAGCTGCTCATATCCTCACTGTAGAAGGACGCTCCCTGCTGGTACAGGAAGGTTTCAAAAATATTCTGGTTCTGCGGCACGCCTACCATGTAATTTTCATTGGCAAGAATGATAATCTGCTCATAAAACTCGTCCCATGTTTTGGGCGGCGTAAGCCCCAGTTCTTTATAGACGTCCGTCCGGTAAAACAGGACGTTAAAATTCTGTGTCTCAGGAAATGCGTAGCAGCCGTCCTTGTACCAGAAAGGAACTACCGCACTTTCCGTAAACTGGGAAATCACTTCTTCAAAATCGTCAAACTGACTCAATTCCAGAAGCGCCCCGCGCATTGCCAGATTGACCGGCGTATCGACGGAGGTAAAGAGCGCCACATCCGGTCCCTCGCCAGCCAGTACCGCCTGTACCAGCGTATCGGAGCCGCTCACAAGGCTGACCTCCACATTGATGCCTGTCTGTGCAGAGAAGGACTCGTCAATCAACTTCTTTAAAAGAATCGCCTGGTCACGCCCCGAGGATGCGCCTGTGGTCGTGATATCCGCAGTGCTTATCCAGACGCGCAGGGTTCTGCCGCCTTCTGCCGCTTCGCCGCTTCCCGAAATAGCATTTGTCCCGCCCCCAAAGGAATTGAGGAACATCTGAAAACGATAAACTATCTGCACCCATGCATTACTGCCCACCTTGGGCGTTTTCATGTCAGGCGAATATACATAAAACTTATCCATAATAAGCGGCTGCGCCTGCATATCAATCCGCCATGTAGCAATCGTGCTGATATTGCTGCGAAAGGTCTCAATCCGCTTTGCTATCTTCGTCGGCCGTTTTATAAAATCTCCGAGTGTTACTGCCATTTCCCTCAAAGAGGAAGCGCTTGCACCTGAAATGCCGTTCATTCCTTCCAGGATATTATAGTAATACTCCAGTTTTTCCTTACAGTCTGCCAATCCTTCCAGCAGACCGGGTATGTTTTTTTCCAAATCGAAATCACGGTTCAAATCTATGGTAATACGGGAAGAATCCGCATTAAAACCGGTTACTTTAATAATCTCCCGATACCAGTACTGCAGACTTTCCGTCACTTCGCCGATTCCTCTGAGTACCTCTGCAAGCTCCTCGTCCATGTCCACTCTCATGCCAAGCACATGACGGCCTGCCGTCAGATATACCTTGAGGGGCTCCCCATCCTGTGTCTCAAGCTGTTTCACGTACCAGTTTGCACTGTACGGAAATTTCTGTACCCCCATCTCCTCGTAGAGCACTTCGCCGTCAATGCTTACCTCCCGCACAGAGTAGGCGTTGCTCTTCTCATTCTGTTTCACTTTAAAGGCAAGGTAGTAGAAGCCATCCTGCGGCACCTCAAATTCCCATGTGATTTCCTGCCCCGCTTCCTTCCATGTATTTTTGCCGATTGTATTGTACAGCACGCTCGATGCGCTGGAAGGCGTTACATGTGCGCTCGCAATGTCATAGGTAGCAAAAAGCGTGACGTCATTTTTCAGATAGCTTTTCTCCGCTTCATATTCTGCATAGTAACCGCTGCTGTCTATGGCGCCCTGCGTTTCCTGCGCCTGCAGCCATTCTGCATAGGAAACAGGCTGCTTTTCACTGACAAAAGCAAGTGTCTTCAATGCCACGGCTTCCTCTTTCAATGTAAGAGACAGCGTATGCTTCCCTTCAGAAAGATAAAACCAGAGCGGTCCCGGGTACTCCGCTTTGGGGTCCGTAATATATGAAGTCTGCCACTCATACTGCTCCGAAAGCGACGGGCGCAGCTCATTGCCCTTTGCATCAGTCAAAAATATGTTTTCACCCATATTCAGATAGGTTTCGTCCAAAAACAGCCTGCGCAGGCTGACATTCTGCGCATTTTCAAAAGGAACCTCACCGTCAAGCAGCACATCCATCACAATATCGTAGTTTTTCCCCAAAATGCCGCAGTAAGTAAGCGCAAGGTTGTACAGTCCCGCCTCTTTCACATCAAATTCCCATGTAATCCGGCCGCCCTGCACATCCCAGTACAGGCAGCTCTCTTCACCCATATAATCGGTTACATAGGCCTGCGAATTCTCTTCAGAAGCAAAATCAGCCGCCGGCAGTATAATCTGCTCCCCCGCCGTTTCACCGGACTGCGACGCCAGATAAGCGCCATAATCCGGCAGAGAACCGGCAGCGCTTCCTGTCTCCCAGTCATATTTCTGTATCATATCCGGCGAGCCGCTTTTTTCAGGAGACTCTGCGGAGCCGCAGCCCGCCGTGCCCGCTGTCAGGGCTGCCGTTATAAGCCATGCAATGAAACGATTTCTTTTCATATTTTTCCTTTCCGCGCACATTTTCGTTACATCTGCGATTCGAAAATTTATGGGTAAACGTTTTCTTAAAATTATAATAGGTTTTTGCCCTTAAAAAGTCAATATCCTTTTTCGATTTTCAACATAATGCACAATTTACATTTTTATTTTTGTCTATAAATACCTATAACTTTTATTTTGAAATTTGTTTTTGTACATTATGATTGAGTAAACGTATTCTCTCCAGTAACAGAAGCATACGACGGCACCGAATGCCTGCCCGTTTCATCACAGCCATAGGGTTTCCAAAACATAAAAAAAGATTCTTATGCCGCTTTTTCATCGGCATAAGAATCTTTTCGCTCTCTCCTTTATCGTTTTGTAACGTTTATAGGGAAATCATTGCATACCTGATGATAAACAGCACGGACAGGATTACTGTCAGTACATTCAAATCCTTAAATTTTCCGGTAAAGATTTTAATCAGGGTATAGGAAATCAGACCGATTGCAATGCCGTTCGCGATGGAATAAGTCAGCGGCATCATAATCAAAGTAAGGTAGGCGGGGATTGCCTCGCTCATATCGTCAAACTCCATATCCTTGATTGCACCGAGCAGCAGCCCTCCGATAAAAATCAGAGCCGGCGCGGTAGCGCAGTCCGGTACGATGCCCACAAAAGGCGCAAACACCAGCGCAGCCAGGAATAAAAGCGCCGTTACCACACTGGTCAGTCCGGTGCGTCCGCCCACGCTGATGCCGGAAATACACTCTCCGTAAGTAGTTACCGTCGAAGTTCCCATCATAGCGCCGCCCACCGTTGCAATGGCGTCGCAGAGAAGGCTCTTCTTACCGTTGGGAATATTGCCATCCTCATCTAACATATTGGCAGATTTCGCTGTGCCAATCAGGGTGCCTAAGGTATCAAACATATCTACCATGGAAAAGGTAATGATTAACATAACCAAGGTCAGAATTGCCTGTCCGATGCTGCTTCCCATAAACAACTCCCTGAAGCCGGCAAAGCAGGCAAAGAGGGACACTTCCGCAAAGTCCTTTACCTGTGCGCCAAAGTTGATGGAAAAGCCTTCAAATACTGTATTGCCGGTAAAAATGCCGAGTATGGTAATGACAAAGATACTGATTAGGATGGAGCCTGTCACCTTCTTTTTATAGAGCACCGTGGTCAGCACAACGCCGATAAAGGCAAGGATTGCGCCAAAGCATGCCTGCGGATTTTCCGCGTAGGTAGAGAAATCCACCATGGATACCATGGTATCCTGATTCAGTACCACAAGCCCTGCGTTCTGGAAGCCGATAAAGGCAAGGAAAAGCCCGATGCCCACCGATATGGCGACTTTAATATTTTTGGGGATTGCCATCACCACCTTCTCTCTGAAGGAGCAGAGCGTAATGAAGATAAACAGCATACCGGAGATAAATACCATCGCCAGAGCCGCCTGATAGGAGTAACCCATCCCCAGCATAACCGTATAGGTAAAAAATGCGTTCATACCCATGCCGGGCGCCTGTGCAAAAGGCATTTTCGCCAGTACACCCATCAGGAAGGTGCCGATAAACGCAGCGATGCAGGTGGCAAAAAACACACCATTGACAACCTTGTCATACATGTCCGTCCCCTCAAAGGGCGTCGCCAGCATGGCAGGATTTACCATGATGATGTACGCCATGGTGACAAAGGTTGTGATACCCGCAATCACTTCAATTTTGACGCTGGTACCATTTTCTTTCAATTTGAAAAACTTTTCCATTCTTTTAGTCCTCTCTTTTCCTTGGTTTTCCTATCTAAACCGGCCTGCAGACCGGAATAAACCTGTTTTGATTTATGTCAAGCAGCCCCCTGTTTGTAATGGCAAGCTCGGGAATCACCGCCAGCGGTATCTGTAAGCTCATGGTAAGCAGCGGATTCGACAAGCTCATTCCCGCCTCTTTTAACTGAAGATTCATGCTCGCCACCTCTTTTGCAAATGCCTCTGCCGGCATCTGACTTAAGATGCCCATAACCGGAAGCGCCAGAAAAGCCTTTACCCTGCCGTCCTGTACAAAAGC
>CAMWUP010000059.1 GCA_947177465.1 uncultured Lachnospiraceae bacterium | reverse complement strand
TCCTGCCGGAGTTTTTTGATTACAGCCTTAAGATGATGGGCGAGGAAAAAAACCAACTCAGGGATTTTGTGATTGACTGCCTTAAGGGAGAAAATGAGCTATCCGGCTACATGCATTTTAAGGTGGCGGATATTCTTCCGGTACAGAATCTGGTGGAAAATCTGATATGGTCCGTCAAAAACAGACAGCCCAACAGACGAAGCATCAATCAGGCGACAATGGGACTTCTGTTTCTCCAGTTGATGAACCACTTAGATTGCATGGAGATGGGAGAAGGGAGCGGGCGGCAGAGGATTGCGATTGCCGTGCTGGACTATATCGAGGAGCATTATCGGGACGGCGGACTGTCAGAGCTTGCCGGACAGCTTCACTATGATTTTTACTGGCTTTCCAAGGAAATTAAAAAAATAACGGGAAAGACCTACACAGAGCTTTTACAGGAAAAACGGCTGAACCAGGCGGCGTATCTCTTAGAGCACACGACAATGTCCGTCGCGGATATCGCCGTGGCAGTGGGATATGACAATATCAGCTATTTCCACCGTATTTTCGGCAGGCGCTACGGCATGACGCCCCGTCAGTACCGGATGCGGTAGAAGAAGGATAAGCGTTGACAGGTATGTTTTACCCTTTTTAACGAACCCTTGTTATCTTGGACAGGCAATGCTATAATAATTGCGTTGAAAACGAAACTACGTGAAAAGAGATTTATAACATCATGTCTTCATTAATCGGTCTTTTGTTTGATTTTTTAGACACTCTGGCAGGGCATCTGGCACTGACAATCTATCTGTTGGCTGTGACAGACGAACGAGCGGTGTGGCGGCGGCTGAAAAAGCTGCCGCCCCTGCTCCTGTCCCCGCTTGTCGCTGTTCTGCTTTCTGCAGGACTATATGTTGTTCCGAAATTGGGAACATTTCAATATTTCATCTCCTCCTTCATTATTCTTATCATGTGTACCATTTGGGTGCAGTGGGCATGGCAGTTCGGATTCTGGCGCGCCTTTGCCGCCACCTGCCTGGCGGGCATCTTTCAGGTAGCCACAACCGCCTTGTCAGGGATGCTGTTCTGGGTAGTCCTGCCGGACGAAAGCTATCAATTTGCGGCGGGAATCGGACTGCATCTAAGCCTCAGTATTGCCGCCGCCCTGCTGCTGTATAAGCTGCGGTTTGGAATGTGGTTTCGTCTGCTGCTGGACAACGAGCCTGCTCTACGGCGGACGGCTCTCTTTCTATTTGCTCTGGAAGCCGTCATGGAGGTGTTTTTCAGCTTGGTAAACGGCGTCCAGACCCAATATTTGCTGCTCTACTGCCTGCTGGTGGTAGTGATGGTAGTCCTGATGGCAGTGCTGGTGGTCTACTTGGCGCAGCGATTTGATGCTGTCCGGAAAATGCAGGCACAACAGGATGTCATCGCCCAACAGAGGCTCTATGAGCAGGATTTGGAAACTATACGCCGAGAGGTGCGTGCCTTTCGCCATGACTACAAAAACCTTCTGTCAGGCTTGTCCTGGCAGGCAGGGCAGGGGGAACTGGAGGGTCTGCACCGTACCCTGTCTGAGCTGGACGCCGGGTTTGATTTGCGGCTTGGAAGGAGAATCCAGACCTCCACACAAATCGGAAATTTGCAAATTCTCGAAGTCAGAAGTCTCATTTTAAGTAAACTCACTGCCATGCAAAAAAAGGAGGTAGAGTACCGTCTGGAGGTGCTTTATCCGGTATCTGCTGTGGATATGGATGTATGGGATTTTGTCCGCTGTCTGGGGATTCTGATAGACAACGCTATGGAGGCCGCGACGGACGCGGAACAGCCTTGGGTGGAGATTGTACTGCTGGCTCAGGCCGGACGGGTATTTCTTCGGGTATCCAATTCCTACGCGAATATCATTGAACCGGAAAAAATGTGGAACGACGGCTGGTCCACCAAAGGGGCAGGCAGGGGACTGGGCTTGTCCGGCTATCAGCGTATTTTGAAAAATTATCCCAATGCCTCTTTTGGCACCAGTTGGGAGAACGGTGTGTTCGTTCAGGAGTTGACAGTGGAGGGCAGGCTATGATTGAAATTTATCTTTGTGATGATGAGGATTCTGTCCGCCACCAGATTCAGACTGCTTTGGAATGGAAGATTCTTGTAGAAAACTACGATATGAAAATTGTGTGCAGCGCAGCTACTGCGCAGGAGCTGCTGACTGCAGCGGAAAACGGCAAACGGGGCATCTACTTTCTGGATGTGGAGCTGAAGGACGAGGAATGGGACGGCTTCCGGCTGGGGTATGAGCTTCGGCGGCGGGACCCTAACGGTATACTGGTTTACATCACCGGCTATGGAGACTTGGCCTGGCGTACATTCCAATATCATCTGGAGGTGTTTGATTACATTGTGAAGGGACCGGAGCCGATTGGACCGGCGGCGTCACGGTGTCTGGATGAGATACATACGCGTCTGCTGGCAGAGCGCCAGAACCCGACAGAGACGTTTACCCTGCGGACGGGAGAAATGGTGCGCTATGTCCCTTTGAGCGATATCCTCTTTTTTGAAACGGCGTCTGCCCCGCACCATGTCTTTCTCCACACCTCCAACAGCCGGATTGATTTTCTGGGCAGTCTCAATGAACTGGAAATGCAGTTGAAGGAGCGTTTTATCCGTACACACCGAGCCTATCTGGTAGCAGCAGATAAGATAGAAGCGGTAGATTTAAAACAAAACAGATTGTGGGTCGGTGGTCATGAGTGTATGCTTTCCCGCACCGGAAAAGCGGAGCTGCGCAAAAAAATGGGAGGGAGCCGGTGAGGTTTCCTCTTGGTTCATTTAGGAAATTTTGTCGTTCATTCAGGAAATTTAAACCATGCAGCCGCCTTTATGTGATATGCTTGCATTGACAAACGGAGGATAGGAAAGGAGGTGAGCGTATGGCGAAGGATCGTTTTGTGGAAGTCTACTCTCAAGGTATCATTAATGTGGTAAAGGTCATCGTGGATACGGAAACTGGCGTGAATTACGTGTTGGGTTCTCATAATAAGCAGACGGGCACCGGAATGACCGTCTTGGTGAATCAGGACGGCAAGCCCGTTGTTACCCCCGTCAACTAAAAGAAAACCGCATATTACCAAAGACAAAAAAGGACACTTTTTTAAACAAAAGGTGTCCTTTTTTTGTTGCCTGATTTTGCATAAAATGAAAAAAACGGGAGGACAGGGCATGAAAAAGTATTATCTCGCAGTTGACATCGGTGCATCCGGTGGGCGGCATATACTGGCGCATCGGGAGAATGGAAAAATTATCACAGAAGAAATGTATCGTTTTTCCAACGGTATGGAGGAAAAAGACGGTGAGCTGGTCTGGGATACAGACAGACTTTTTGAGGAAATTCTTATCGGCATGAAAAAATGCAGAGAGCTTGGGAAGATACCTGAGAGCATGGGAATCGATACCTGGGCGGTGGATTTTGTGCTTCTTGACGAGGCGGATAAGATAATCGGCAATGCGGCAGCCTATCGTGACGACAGGACGAAGGGCATGGATAGCAAAGTGTACGAAAGTGTGAATGAGGCGGCGCTGTATGCGGCGACGGGCATTCAGAAGCAGCCCTTTAACACCATTTATCAGCTTATGGCGTTAAAGGAGAAACAGCCAAAACAGCTAGAGGCGGCGAAAAAGCTTTTGCTGATTCCCGATTACTTTCATTTCCTTCTTACGGGCAGAGCGGCGTCGGAGTATACCAATGCCACAACCACACAGCTGGTAAGTCCGATAACAAGGACATGGGACAGAGAGCTGATTAACAGGCTGGGTTATCCCGTGGAGATTTTTCAGGATATCCTGATGCCCGGCAGCAGGCTTGGCAGTTTGCGGAAGGAAATTCAAAAAGAAGCGGGCTATGATTGTCAAGTGGTGCTTCCGGCGACTCATGACACCGGCTCGGCGGTGGTGGCGGTGCCGGAGGAGGGAGAGGAAATGCTCTACATCAGTTCGGGCACGTGGTCGTTAATGGGGACGGAGCTTGCGGCGGCAGACTGTTCCGCCGAGAGCAGGCTGCACAATATGACAAACGAGGGCGGCTACGGCGGGCGCTTCCGTTATCTGAAAAATATTATGGGTCTTTGGATGATACAGTCGGTCAAAAGGGAAATAGGTGGAAATCTGGGTTACGGAGAAATCTGCGATATGGCCTCCCGAAGTGAAATCACTTCCCTTGTAGACTGCAATGACGACCGTTTTCTCGCGCCAAAGAGCATGACGGCAGAGATAGAGAACGCGTGCCGCGAATCAGGACAACAGGTTCCAAAGGGGATTGCGCAGACGGCGGCGGTTATCTACAACAGCCTTGCAAAATGCTATGCAGAAACCATAAAGGAAATGGAAGAGAGGACAGGCGTACGCTATTCGGATATTCATATTGTGGGCGGCGGTGCAAATGCGGACTATTTAAACCGCCTCACAGCCAAAGCGACAGGCAGAACCGTCTATGCGGGTCCTGTGGAAGCGACCGCAATCGGGAACATAGCGGCGCAGATGATAGCATCGGGTGAGCTGGCGGACTTACAGGAGGCAAGGCATGTAATCAGACAATCCTTCCCCATCGTGCAGTATACGCCCTAAAAAGAAAGGAAGAGTGAAAATGAATCAAAAGGAAACGTATCAGGCAGCGAAAGAAATGTATGCGGCAATCGGAGTGGACACCGACGCCGCCATGGAAAGGTTAAAGGAGATTCCGGTGTCCCTGCACTGCTGGCAGGGAGACGACGTGACGGGCTTTGACCATGAAGGTCCCCTGACCGGCGGCATCCAGACCACGGGGAATTACCCGGGAAAGGCAAAGACGCCAAAGGAGCTTATGCAGGATATGGATATGGCGCTCTCCCTGATGCCAGGGAAGAAAAAGCTGAATCTGCATGCCAGCTATGCCATTTTTGAAGAGGGAGAGCATGCAGACCGCAATGAACTTGCGCCGAAGCATTTTGCAAAGTGGGTGGCATTTGCAAAAGAAAGGAACATGGGAATTGATTTTAATCCTACCTTCTTTTCCCATGATAGGATAAAAGACGGACTGACGCTCACGAGTCCGGATGAGGAGACGAGAAAATTCTGGATAGAGCATGGAAAGGCATGCATCCGCATATCAGAATACTTTGCAAAGGAAACCGGAACGCCCTGTGTCATGAATATCTGGACAGGCGACGGGTATAAGGACATTCCGGCGGACAGAATGACGCCCCGCATGCGCTACAAGGATTCCATCGAGCAGATTTTATCACAAGCCTATGACAGGAAGCTGGTGAAGCCCTGTGTGGAATCCAAGGTGTTTGGAATCGGCGTGGAGTCCTATACGGCGGGCAGCGCGGAATTTACCCTAAGCTTTGCGGCGACGCATGAGGGCTGCCTTCCGCTGATGGACAACGGACATTATCACCCAACGGAATTTGTATCTGATAAAATTCCGGCGCTTTTGTGCTTTTATCCTGAAATTGCACTGCATATCACGAGACCGGTGCGCTGGGACAGCGACCATGTAGTACTCTTTGATGATGAGACGAAGGAGATGGCAAAGGAAATTGTCCGCTGCAATGCCTTGAACCGTGTCTATATGGCGCTTGATTATTTTGACGCGGGCATCAATCGGATAGCCGCCTGGGTAGTCGGTTTCAGAAGCTGGCAGAAGGCGCTGCTCGGCGCGCTCTGTACGCCGAACGATATGCTGGCAAGGCTGCAGGATGAAAACCGCATGACGGAGCTGATGGTATGGCAGGAGGAACTGAAAAATTATCCTCTTGGAGCTGTCTGGGCGGAGTATTGTGAGCGGTGTGGTGTAACGGCGGACAAGAGCTGGCTGGAGACCGTGAAAAAATACGAAGAGGAAGTATTGCGGAAACGGTAAGGACAATTTATAATTTAAGAAAGGATTGGATAGCGAAATGAAATTCTTGAAAGCAGAATTTGTACAAGGCTTTATCAGGATGGCAAACGACGGCTGGGAGCAGGGATGGCATGAGCGGAACGGCGGCAACCTGTCCTACCGTGCAAAGCCGGAAGAAGTGGAGAGCGTAAAAGAAAATTTCAGTGTCGGTGAATGGCAGCCAATCGGCACATCAGTTCCCGGTCTTGCCGGCGAGTACTTTTTGGTGACGGGGAGCGGAAAGTATTTCAGAAATGTGATTATCAAGCCGGAGGATTCTATCGGTATGATAGAGCTTGATGAAAAGGGGGAGAATTATCGGATTGTATGGGGACTTGCGGGCGGCCGCCCCACCTCCGAACTGCCAACCCATCTGATGAACCACGAGGTGAAAAAGGAACTGACGGGCGGAAGATATCGGGTTATCTATCATGCCCATACCACAAATGTGATTGCACTTACCTTTGTACTGCCGCTTGAGGAAGAAGTGTTTACAAGGGAATTGTGGGAAATGGCGACGGAGTGTCCTGTGGTGTTTCCTGCCGGAATAGGCGTCGTGCCGTGGATGGTGCCCGGCGGCAGGGAGATTGCAGTGGCGACCAGTCGTCTGATGAAGGAATATGACGCGGCAGTCTGGGCGCATCATGGTATGTTTGCCGCTGGTGAGGATTTTGATTTGACCTTTGGACTTATGCATACGATTGAGAAGGCAGCGGAGATTTTGGTGAAGCTTTTATCCATGCAGCCCCAAAAACGACAGACCATTCAGCCTGACGACTTAAGAAGGCTGGCGGAGGATTTTAAGGTGATGCTGCCGGAAAAATTTTTATATGAGAAATAAAAATTAAAAATAAAGGAGAAGCAATTATGGCAAACAGATTTGTACTCAACGAAACATCCTATCACGGAGCAGGCGCAATTTCGGAAATTGCATCAGAAGCAAAAGGGAGAGGATTCAAAAAGGCATTTGTATGCTCCGACCCGGACTTGATTAAATTCGGTGTGACCAAGAAGGTATTTGAGGTACTTTCTAATGCAAAGCTTGATTATGAGGTTTACTCTGATATCAAGCCCAATCCGACGATTGAAAATGTGCAGAATGGTGTGGAAGCATTTAAGAAGTCCGGCGCGGATTATCTGGTGGCAGTCGGCGGCGGTTCCTCCATGGATACGGCAAAGGCAATCGGTATTATTATAAACAATCCCGAATTTGCAGATGTGGTAAGTCTTGAGGGCGTGGCGCCCACCAAAAACAAATCTGTTCCCATTTTTGCAGTGCCGACCACGGCAGGAACGGCTGCTGAGGTAACCATTAATTATGTTATTACGGATGCGTCCAAAAATCGTAAAATGGTCTGTGTTGATCCGAAGGACATTCCGGTGGTTGCATTTGTTGACCCTGATATGATGGCAACCATGCCGAAGGGCTTGACGGCGGCTACGGGCATGGACGCGCTGACGCATGCCATCGAGGGCTATATTACAGCCGGCGCGTGGGAATTGTCCGATATGTTCCACTTAAAAGCAATTGA
Source organism: uncultured Lachnospiraceae bacterium (assembly GCA_947177465.1). Taxonomy (GTDB): domain Bacteria; phylum Bacillota; class Clostridia; order Lachnospirales; family Lachnospiraceae; genus Acetatifactor. Next base: position 2,088 of record CAMWUP010000059.1, on the reverse strand, counting down.
AATCATTGCGCGTTCCTTAAGGGGAGCCGTAGAGAATACGCCTGAGGGAAGAGCGGATATGGCGCTTGGACAGTATGTCGCGGGAATGGGCTTCTCCAACGTAGGTCTGGGTATTGTACATTCCATGGCGCATCCGCTTGGCGCGCTGTACGATACCCCGCATGGTGTGGCAAATGCCATTATTCTGCCTACGGTTATGGAATACAATGCAGAGGCAACCGGCGAGAAATACCGTGAAATTGCGAGGGCGATGGGCGTGAAGAATGTGGATGACATGTCTCAGGAGGAGTACAGAAAAGCGGCAATCGATGCGGTTAAGAAATTGTCCGAGGATGTGGGAATTCCCGCTGACTTAAAGGAGATTGTGAAGAGAGAGGATATTCCGTTCCTTGCGCAGTCAGCCTACGATGATGCGTGCAGACCGGGCAATCCGAAGGAAACCAGCGTGGAGGATATCACAAAGCTGTATGAGTCTTTGATATAGTGCATGCTAAAGAATCTTGTTTTTCTGCCGATATAACCTGTATACGGGAAACGGATTTCGCGGAATAAAGGTCAAGGAGGAAACAATATGGGAACGGTAGCGCAGGTTGAAAACCATGTGCAGACGGGCGAAGTGTATCAGGCGTCCGGTGCACAGAAAAAAAATGCAAATTACGGCAAGACGATAGGAAAACCTGAACTGAGTGAAAAGGCGCAGAAGTATTACGAAGAGTTAAAGAAAAAATACTCCAATATGGACTTTGTGCTGGTCAGCAAGGACATGAAAGAGGCAGCGAAGGCGCAGGCGGGCAGTTATGCCAATCCGCACAGGCTTGTGGTTCTGATTGACGAGGAAAAAGTAGAAAGAATGGCGTCAGATGAGAACTTCCGCAAGCAGTACGAGGGCATTATCAGCAGCGCGGCGGTGAAGCTTCCACAGCTTCAGAAGCAGCTTGCCAATAAGCCGGGCGTCAAGGCGTTTGGAATGCAGATCAACGACGGCGGCAACGCTTCATTTTTTGCGGTGGTGGACAAATCACTTGCAGCGCAGCGTGACAGGATAAAGCAGAGCGCGGCAAAAAAGGTGGAGCAAAAAAAGGCAGACGCTAAAAAGAAGGCAAAAAAAGCAGCCGAAGAAAAGCAAGCCGAAAAGCGTGCGGAAAAAGCCGAATCTGAAAAGGATTTGGTTACGGTGACGGCATCCTCTGTCGAAGAATTGTTAAGGAAGGTTGACGATACGGTCTATGACGCATTGAGCGACTCTGTGCAGACGGATTCTGAGAGACTGGTAGGGCAGAATTTCAGCTTCCGCTGTTAAAAAGAATAGGCAACAAGGTAAGAGACGGGCAAAGGATGGCGTGTTCACTGCCCGTCTTTTTATTACATTTTATGGTCTACTCGTTACAATTTTTTAATGTTTCCTTATTTGGGACCGATAATTAAAGTATACTGACAGATTATTGACAGGCAGGAGGGATTTTTTATGAGAGTAACAACAAAGATGTTAAACGATTCGGCACAGAGGGCAGGGCTTCCTATTAATGGAAATTCTCTTTTAAATTATGTGAATGGAAATAATTCGGAGAAGAATCTGCTGAGCGCACTGAACAAAAACAAGACAGGAAGCACTTCCGCTCTGCAGAAGAAAAATTATGAGAAGGTGGGAAATGCGTCAGGGAAGCTTTCAGAGAGTGCCGCAGACCTTGTTTCAAAATCGGAAAATTCTGTATTTGCAAAGGCAGATACAGAAGAAGGAAAGGAAGCGCTTTACGATAAGATTGCAGATTTTGTAAGCGGTTATAATGATACGTTAAAAACGCTGCGTTCTGTTGCAGGAACGATGGAGAACTTTTACCGCAATAGTCTGCAGGAGGAGGCTGAGCAGAACAGCGAGGCGTTAAAGGCGATAGGCATTACACTGTCGAAGGATGGTACGATGAGCCTCGATAAGAATAAGCTGAAGCAGGTGGAACCGGCAGAGCTTGAAAAGGTACTCGGCAAATCGGGAAGCTTTGTATCCAGAGTTGCATTTTTGGCAGGAAGAATTTCGGATAATGCAGAAGCCAATGTAAAGAGTATTTCCAATCAATACACTGCGGCAGGGAG
>CAMWUP010000058.1 GCA_947177465.1 uncultured Lachnospiraceae bacterium | reverse complement strand
CCCGCATCTCCTCCATATCAACCAAAAGCGTCTCGTCACGGTAAGCGTCAATGGCTTCCTCCTCTTCCCCCCGCAGGACATATTCCTGCAAGTCTGCAAGCATCTCTTCCGGAAATCCCGGTCCGTCCTCGTTCTTCTGATAAGTCTCCTCCACAGGCGTACAGAGCAGGGGCAGCGTATCCACGAGCCGCAGTGCCTCTTCCTGTGAAGGATAAAATCTGTCTTCCAGCCGCTGAAACAATGACTGCTTTGTACCGGCAGACAAATCACCCTTTCCCGCATTTACATAAATACCTGATATACACAATGCCGCAACAACAAACAGTGCTGCTGCTGCCCGCATCCTATATTTCCTGAAAATCCTTTCCTTCCATTTTCCCATACCAATCCTCTTTTCCGTAACTTCTCTATTCGGAAATTGCGAAACTCTCATTTGCAGCTTCCGAATTGTGCCCATGATATATTTCATAAGCAGACTCTTAAAAAACGTCGGTACTTTGCGAGGTTCTTTCGAGCTTAGTACCGCTACGTTTTTTTCGAAGCGAAAGCGGGTCTGCGTTGAAATATATCATGGCACAATGACACCTGCAGCTTCCTCTTTCCGCAATTCCCTGCCCTTACGCCTTCAGCCACGAATCATACTCACCCATTTCCTGTATATCCTGCAAAATCACGCCGTTATGCCGAAACAGCCATGCGCCTGCATCCTGTACCTTGCCATCCTGTATCACGCGGGCGCGCATCAGATAACCGTCAAGCAGGGTAAGCTTTTCCACCGTGAACAGATAGGTCACGCCGTCCATCTCCTCAAACCAAAGCTGGTCCAATTCGCCGGTAATCCCGTAACCATTGTCCCTGTCCTCATAGCAGCACAAAAGCCCTTCGCCTTCCATGGTAAGCTCCGTAAAGATTCCGTCACGCCAGCCATATATGGTATACTCCAAACCGACAACACGCCGCTTTCCGGTTACCAGATAGACGGAAGCATACTCCATATCTTTGTCGTTATCCACATCCACCGGCACATATCCGTTATAGGAAGAATGAAACGAGTAATCATACCGGTATTGCGAATAAGAAGAATCCCTGTTTTTGATTTCCCGCCATATCTCCCTCGGTATTTCTCCCCATTCACTGCATCCTCCGTATGAGGCTCCTCCCGGAAATAAGCGTTCCACCGCTGCCGCATAGATTGCTTCGGCTTCCTTCTCCACATAATCATTCAGCGCTTCCTCTTCTGAAAAAGAAAATACTTCATACGTTTTCTCTTCATAATAAAAGGAAATGCAGTAATGCTCCCATTCACCGGCCTCCCAAAGCGGAAGCAAATCCATCCTCCACAGTGTTCCATACTCAACTATACTTGCAATCACACAGTAACGCTGCCCGTCGTAGGACAAAACGCCGCAGTAGGAACCGTAATCGCAGGAAAAATCTGTAACCGGCTCTTTCTCAAATTCCGTTCCGTTATCCCGATACCAATACAAGGTATTTACGCCATAGTCCAAAGAAGCATCATCTATCACAAGGTAGTTGACGGTTCCATCAGACGCCTCCCAGCGGTATATGACCTCATAATCAACAAATGCCGGCTCTACATTATACTGCTTCTTATACTCTTCCCTGTATCTTGCTGCAAATTCCTCTTGAAATTTCTCCAAATCCTTCTCACCCTGCGTCTCATAAGGCGCTGCATACGCCGAAAACAGTTTTCCGGAGAAACACCATGCTGCTCCTTCCCTGATGAATTCTAAAAATGCCTCAGAAAAGGGCGTTTCCGCCTGCAGGGGCTCTATGATAACGTCCCTGCCCGCTTCCCGCAGCCACGCGGTCAGCCTTTTTCTAAAAGCAGTCTGCTCTCTTGTTTCTTTTTCCAAGCCCGCAACCAGTGGTACTGCCTCCCTTAGCTGAAAGCTGTCTCCATCGCCATACATGCTGTTATCGATTACCACCGCTTTCCCATAGACAAGCTGACAAGTCAGAAGCGGCGTTTTTCTATTTTCCTCCACCAGATACGCCGCCAGCAGCGGATACGCTTCGCCATATGGCTCCACGATTTCAAAGGTTACTGTTTTTCCGGAAAATTCCACAAACCACAATCTCACGGCAGGCATGTCCGCGCCATATAAGCTTATGGCTTCCGCTTTGTACCCATCGCCCTCTGCCATAAGCAGTTCATTCCTTTCTTCCACTTCTCCCCAGCTTTCAATCTTCCGCCGAAACAGCTCCGCCTCGCCGTCATTGTCATAATCTGCCTGTGAAACATAAAGCTGCCAAGAATAATCTGCCCCTTCTATCGGCTCAGCCGGCATCTCATCTCCCCAGATGATATCCCTCTCCGCCAGCCTGCCGGCAAACACATACGCATTTTCCTCCACATATGCCTGCACCTCTCCTGACAGGCTGTGCCTGCTGTTCCGATAGAAAAAAACGGGCACGGCTTTTACATCCCTTTCCTTGATATACAGGATTCCCCGTTCAAAATACAAGCCTGTTTCTCCAACGTTTTTTACCCAGTTCTCCTCCCCAGTAAAATAATACAGACCGAGTTCCTCCTCCCCGTCATGCTGCACCCATTCCAGCAGACAGTACCCGCCTCCTTCTTCAAATATTGCAGTCGCGTGATGGTTCCAGTTTGCGTATCCTGCGAAGATAGAAAGGTATACGGTTCCTGCAAGATACCCCGCCTCTGCTTTTTTGAGTATCACCCACGGCACTTCCGGCTTCCCATACTCCACTAACAGCACATCACCAGCCAAATCCAGCCTGTATATTGACACAATACCGTCCAGAATATCCTTCACTGAGAGCTGCTCCGCCATCAGGCTTTCATAGTCAGGACACAGCAAGAGCAGCGTATCCACATCTATCAGAAGCGACACGTCACGATAAGCCTCGATTGCCGCCGACATGCCGCCTTCTCTTACACACTCCTGTAAATCCGTAAGCAGCCCAACCGAAGGCCCACCCTCTTCCTTCTGATACCGCTCACTCACCGGCATACAGGTAAGCGGCAGCAATCCAGCCATCTGCACAGCCTCCGCTTCGGAAGGATAGAGCCTGTTTTCCCGCTCCCTCCCGCTGACATACCCGCCGCGTCTGCCTTCTCCCCATGCGCCAAACACACACAGTACCGCTGCCGCAGACAGGATTGCTGCCGCCCGTAATATCTGTTTTTTATATCTCATAGTGTTACTCCTCCATTTTATCCCTCAACCCAGCGTATAACTCACATAAACCGCTTCCTCTATGTTTTCAAGCATTGCGGCATGTAACAGCCACACGCCCACATCCTCCGCAGTCCCCTCCTGTATTACGCAGGCGCGCAGCAGGTAATCACCGGTCGGAGACAGCAAATCAAGAGTAAACAGGTACGTGACGCCGTCAATCTCCTCAAACCATATCTGCGCCAGATAACAATCTACCCTGTAAGAATCGCTCCTTGTTGTTTGCTTATACTCATCATAGCCATTTAAAATATTCTGCATGTCAAATTCCACAAATGCTCCGTCGTGATAGCCATACATATCGTACTCCACCATAAAAGGCTGATGGTAAGAAGAAGGCCAAAAATAATCTGTACTGATAACCTCCCGCTCCCCGTCATTGTCCGCATCGATTACCCTGTAGTGGTTCCCCAATGCAAAAATATTTTTATTTTTGATGCTGCGGCGCAGCCTGGCGGTTATGGCAGCATTTTCACCGATTCCCACAAAAATCTCCTGCTCTATGCTGGCAGTAAGCGCCTCTTTGTACACGCTTTCCACATAGTCTGAAAGCGCCGCTTTTTGTCCACCGTACAGACAGACCGGCTGGTAGTTCTCCACATCCGGCGTCAGAGAAAGATAATAATGCTCCCACTCTCCCTTATCATTTAATGGCAGAATATGCACGCCGCACAGATTTTTCGTCCCAAAATCATAGTCCGTGATAATACAGTAAACCTGCCCCTCAAACAACACTATCCCGCTGTAATCGCCCCTGTAATGGTCTGTTAAGGCATCTACATACTGAATCTCTTCTCCCTCTACGCTATACCATTCTAATGTGCAGGCGCCAATCGTACCTCCACAGTCCATATCAACCAAAAAATGCTCTGAACCGTCAGGGGAAGTAAAGCAGTACGCCCAGCCGTACAGACTTGCCAGCCACTCGTCCTCTATCCCCGCAAGCAGCAGGACGCGCTCTCTGTCTTCCTCCCCGTCAATTTCGTAAGGCTCCAGCCATTGCCCAAACCGCCCTCTCCCCGCAAGCACCTCGCCATAGCACCGTCTAATAAAAGAAAGGAAACTGTCCGAAAAAGGCTGTTCGTCCCACGCAGGCGTTACTCTGATTTCTCCACATACTTCCGCCATCTCAGGGCTTAGACTCTCCCATGGTGCCGCCTGATATTCTTTCGCCAGAGACACCACTGGACAAAATCCATAAATATCCTGATAGTCAAAACGCTCCCGCAAGCTATAGAAACCGCCGATTTCCACCGTATCCCCATAGACAAGCTGGCATGTCAGAAGCAATGTCCTTTGTTCCTCTTCTATCAGGTATGCTGATAACAGAGGATACGCCTTCCCGTAAGGCAATACCATCTCAAAGGTTACGGTTTTCCCTGCCAACTCTACAAACCACATCTGCGCCGCTTCCTCACCGTACAGTGCCACCGGCTCCGCCTTACAGACGCCGTCTTCCCAAAAAAGCAGACGGATGCCCTCGTCTTCCTCTCTGAAAAACAGCTCTGCATCGCCGTCGTTGTCATAATCCGCACAGACAACGTGCAGACTGCCGGAGTAAACCCTCCTTCCCAGTACTTCCTCTATCTGCTGCTCTTCCTCTTCGGTAAGTACCGCAGACTCTTCGTCCCCCCATATGGTAAGGTCCCTCCAGACAATGCCGTCCCAGCCGTACAGTTTATCGGCAAAGCACGCCATATTTGCTTCCACGTACGCCTTTACGGCAGGCAGCAGGCTGCTTTTCCTGTTCAGATAGTAAAAGCTTGGAACTGCCCTTGTAGTCTCCTGACGGATGTATTTTCCGTCACCGTGAAAAAGCCGGGAAGAGTCTTCCACTCTTTCCTCCCAGTCTTCACACAATACAAGCCGCCTCACAAAAAGCCCCTTCTCTTTGGTTTTTTCCAGCAGATAGCAGCCTCTTTCTTCACCATCTCCCCATGTAAAAATGACACTCCTCCGCTCTTTTACTTGTCGAACCGCATCCCCCGCACCTATACAATCTAATCCTACCTGATATCTCTCCCCCACCTTCTTAAGAAGAACCCAATAACCACGATTTCCGCCATACCCTTCGTACTGCACCAGAAGCGTATCGCTGCCCTCTCCATTTAAAGGAATCTGATAGATTCCGGCAATGCCTTCCAGAACATTCTGACCCTCTATAATAGAACTCTCACACAGTCCCGCTTCCACAATCAGCCTTTCATATGCAGGACACAGGCGGGTCAGCTCCTCCACATCCAGCAGCAACGCCTCGTCACGGTATGCTTCCATTGCCTCTGACTGCTCTCCCCGACGGACATATTCCTGCAGTTCTGCAAGCAGTCCTTCCGCAATCCCCGTCTCTTTTTCCGATACTTGACCGCTGACTGGCGCGCAAAGCACCGGTTCTTCCTCCGCCCGCTCCCTTGCCTCACTTCCGGTCGGATAACAACGCTTTTCCTTTTCCCCTGTAAACTGTTCCCGCCTGCTGCTCTCCCATATGCCAAAGGCATACAGCAGCGCGCCCATGATAAGAACCGCCGCAGTCTGCAATAATCGTTTTTTCATTTGCATGGTAATGCTTTGCCTCCTCAATGGTAATCTCTCCCTCAATATTTTGAACAGCAGTCTGCAGCAAATATGCCGAAGGCTTTAGTCCATCGACAGCCTGCAGACCAACTGCCGTATGCCACGCATATCCCTTCGCGCGCTTATCCGGCTCTTTCTGCCGGATATATTCTTTAAAAATATCCTCATTCATTCCGGCTAATCTCCTCCATCAGCTTCACCTGCAGCATAAAGACGCCCACGTCCTCTATCCCGCCATCCTTGATCAGGCGGACGCGCAGCAGACTGTTCTGCGAGTTTGGCAGTCCTTCCACCGTAAAAAGGTAGGTTACACCGTCAAACTCCTCAAACCATAGCTGCCACAAGAAACTGCGCTGCGGCGCCAGGTCCTCTATGATACCGTCAAACAGAATTCCCCCAAATTCCCCGTCTCTGTAACCGTACATGGAACATATCTGATAAAATCTCCCGTGATAACTGGAGGAATAGTAATAATATGTCCGAAAGTACTCTGCCGTTCCGTCATTGTCCACATCTACCGCAATGTACGGGCTGACGTCATCGCTGTCTGTGTAATAGTCAAAATGTTCACCCAGATTTTTAAGCTGGCGCGCTGCATCCTGCGGTATCTCTCCTTCCGCACCGTTCCCCTTATAAATCCGCTGTTCTGCACATGCCGAAAGCACCTCGCTGTACACTTCCTCCACATAAGCCGAAACCGCATCCGGCAGTTCCTCACTGTATAAAATCTTTGCGCTGCTTTCCTCTGCATCCACGGACAGAGAAAGATAGTAATGCTCCCATTCGCCCGCTTCTCCCAACACTATAATATTCATGCCTGTCAACATTTTCGTATTAAAATCATACGCTGTGGTGACACAGTATACCTTGCCCTCGTAGGCTATCATACGGCTGCTATCCCCTCTGAAATACATGCAGAGAGTATCCTTATGCGCCATACCTGCTCCCTCATCCCTGTACCACTCCAAAAATACCGCCCCAAAGGTTCCGTCGCAGTCTTCGCTCACCAGATAGTTTACGGTTCCGTCCAAAGCCTCCCAGCGGTACGCCCAGTCGCAAAGTTCTTTCGGATAAGCGTCGCCCTCGCCAATCCACATCCAATATGGTTCTAACTCCGAACTCCAGCTTTCATATTGTAGAAATTCTTCCCTATCTTCTTCTGTATCAATCCTATACGGTTCCAGACAGCTTTCCTTTTCCGCTTCTCCTGAAAGAATACGGGTATATTCCTGTCTGATAAGGGTAAGCAGTCCTTCCGGAAGCGGCGTCTCTCCCTGCGTATATGTCACCGAAAATACACCCTTGCTTTCCTCCACCTGCTCCGCCAGATTCTCTACCCACCACGTCTCTGCCGCTTCTTTTGCTTCCTCCAGCCCTTCAAAGAGCGGCAGCACCTTCTGTACGCCAAAGTCATTTCGTCCGTAATAGCTTCTCTGAATTTCGATTAAAACCTTCTCCTGATAGACAAGCTGACATGTCACAATCGGAATCCTCCTGTCCCCTTCTATCAGGTACGCAGACAAAACAGGATACTCTTTTCCATAAAGCTCTGTGATTTCAAAGGTTACAGTTTTGCCCCAAAATTCTATAAACCACATCTGATTTACGGGGGCGCCGCTCCCGCCGTACAGATTGACATATTCTGTCTCATATCCGCCATCCTGTTCCACAAGCAGCTTATTGCTGCCTAATTCGTCCCGCCAGAACAACTCCCTGCTGCCGTCTTCGTCATAATCCGCACAGACCACATAATCGCGTATATACCAATTCAAAATATTCTCTTCCTCATAGCTGCTTAAACCCTTTCGCTGTGACTGTACAATCTCTTTCTGTTCTTCCTTGGCAAGCTGCGGCATTTCCTCATCGCCCCAGATGGTTTCCTCCTTCTGCAGCTTATAGCCAAAGAGAGCGACATTCTCCTCGATATATTCCTTCACACAATAGGTCAGGATATTTCTGTTATCTGCATACAGATACTGCGCCGCAATCGCCGCCCTGTCCTGAACAATCAGCCTGTATTCATAAGTAAACCGACCGTCATCCCTCAGTCTGAACCGCTCTAAAACAAGTCCCGGAAGCACGCTCCTGCTGCTGTCCGGATTCGCGGGATTGTCCGCAAGCAGATAATAGGTGTTTTCCCCTCCCGAAAAAATCACCATTTGCCTTGCGTCTCTTGCACCGTAAATGTCATAACCGACTCCTGTATTGAGACCGGCAAGGGTTACATAATATCCAGCCTCTGCCTGGTGCAGCAGAAAAATACTGCTGCTGCCCTCGTACCAGAAGAGTATCTCCTTCCCCTCTTCCTCATCCAAATCCAGCGCATATATCTGATAAATATTGTCCGTATCCGTATAATAATCCGCAAAAGAAGGATTGTTTTTTGCAGCCCATTCTTCCATAAGCTGCTCAAATTCCGGACAAATTGCCAAAAGCTCCTCGCTGTCTATGAGCAGCTCTTCCTCCCGATAGGCAGCAAGCGCCCCCTCAAAATCACGCTGTAAAACATACTCCTGCAAATCCGCAAGGATATCCTCGTCCAGCCCTATTTCATAGTCCTTCTTCACATAACATTCGTTCACCGGCATAATCCCCACAGACTGCGCCGCTGTATATGCCTGCATCTCCGCAAAAGAACTATATAAACGCTTTTCCTTTGTTCCTCCTAAACGCGCCTGCTCTCCTTCTGCTGTCATCACAGCCGAACAAAACAGTATAACCGCAGCTGCGGCAAAGATAGCTGTTATACTTTGTTTTTTCATATGTTTATGCTCCGTGTCCGCTCCGCCTATTCTTTTAGCTCCTGCCAACTCCACCATGTATAATGGTACTGTCGTTCTTCCACTTTATACAATTTTTTGCAACGATTACATCGAATTATATAATAGTCAATATAACTGCTCTTACTGAAATACATGACATCCATAAGTTCAAAATATCCATCTTCCAGCAAATGTTTTGGACTGGCATCCTCTCCCAGCAAACTACAAGGACATTCCTCTCCTTTTTCGTGTACCTCCAATACCTTGAATGCCTGCGTTAAAAATCTATGATTTGAGACAATCGCTCCGCCTAATTCAATATTTCGGGTTGCATAGTACATCTTCTCTTTATATGGAATCAGTTCCATCATTTTGTCATGGTTTTGGCTTAAGGAACAGATTGCACAACTCGCGCTCCATATTTTATCCGCATCTCCTGACAACATATCTTTTATTATATCCTTCGATGATTTCTTTGTTTCTCTCATTTTCATGCCCCTGCATATCGCAAGCAAGCTTGCAATATTGCACCAATAAGGAATTTCAATTATTTTCGTACTCCATACTGACATGCTGCCTGTAATTTTCTTCTCCCAGCATATAGCGGTATATCACGGAAAGCTCCTGATACGCCTCCTCATCCGACGGCGTTTTTGCAAGGGGAATCGCAAAAATATCAAAATCCACGTCATATACCCTGCTGCGTATGTTCGTCAGCACTGCACCGTTTCTCTCATAAAACCCGTTGCGCCGTACACGGAGCACATACTCTGCCTCGTTTTCCGCGGCTTCCGGCTTCTCCGTCTCCAAAAGAATCGCTTCCCTGCCGCTGTAACATTCCTTCATTTTCTGCAAAAACAGGCTTCCCATGCCGCCGTTTCTGTATGCGGCAAGCACCGCATAATAATCCAGCAGAAGTATGTCCCGCTCCGGCGCCTGCGCAAACAAGGCGTACGCAGCAAGTGTCTCC
>CAMWUP010000057.1 GCA_947177465.1 uncultured Lachnospiraceae bacterium | reverse complement strand
ATTGTGCAGTCAGGTGCGGAGGGCGGCGCCAATATTTTCAAATTAGATTATTTCGGAAAGCAGGCGTACCTTGCACAGAGTCCGCAGTTCTACAAGCAGATGATGGTTGGCGTTTTTGAGCGCGTGTTTGAAATTGCCCCTGTATTCCGCGCGGAAAAGCATGACACAAAGAGACATTTGAACGAGTATACCGGTGTGGATTTTGAAATGGGGTACATTAACAGCTTTGCAGATATTATGCAGATGGAAACAAAAATGCTCCGCTTTTCCCTAGAGTACCTGAAGGAATATTATGAAAACGAGCTGGAGCTGCTACGCGTCAAGCTGCCGGTTATTGACGATATCCCGTCGATTTCTTTCGATGAGGCAAAAGAGATGGTTGCCAATGCCCGCCATCGCCGGTCCCATGAGGCAAAGGATTTTGAGCCGGAGGAAGAAAGGCTGCTCTGTGAGCTTGTGCAAAAGGAAACAGGGAGCGAATTTGTCTTTGTGACGCATTACCCAAGTGAAAAACGTCCCTTTTACGCAATGGAAAGCAGGGAAAATCCCCATCTGACGGAAAGCTTTGATTTGCTGTTCCGCGGACTGGAAATTACCACAGGCGGACAGCGGATTCATGATTATCAGGAACAAACAGCAAAAATGGAGCGTTTCGGGCTGAATCCAGAACAGTTTGAGAGTTATCTGATGCTGCATAAATACGGAATTCCGCCACATGGTGGATTAGGTCTTGGGCTGGAGCGTTTCACGAGCCGCCTGCTTATGCTGGAAAACGTCAGATATGCTTCTCTCTTTCCGAGGGATATCAACAGGGTGACGCCCTAGAGCGAAGGGCTGCTGCAGCGTCTGAAAGCCGTGGCAGCCAAAAACTGCGGCAAAAAGCCGTGGCAGTTGTAATTTTATCATAAAATTGGTACACTAATCGAAAGGGTCCGTATTTTGGCAGCAGAAGCGGCGATTGATGGAGGACGGACAGAAAAGAGGTAGAAATGTACGATTTGATTATTATCGGTTCCGGACCGGCAGGGCTTGGAGCTGCCGTATATGGAATAAGGGCAGGGCTTAAGCTGCTTGTGCTTGAAAAAAATCCTATGAGCGGCGGACAGGTGCTCAATACCTACGAGGTGAACAATTATCTGGGACTGCCGGGGATAAACGGCTTCGATATGGGTATGAAATTCAGGGAACATGCGGAAAAGATGGGAGTGGAATTTAAAGAAGCCGAGGTCATCAGAATAGAAGATAAGAAAGAGGTGAAGCTTGTGCACACCACAGAAGGCAGTTTTGAGGCGAAAACTCTCATACTGGCGATGGGTGCACAGCATGCGCACCTTGGTGCACCGGGTGAAGAAGCGTTTTCAGGCATGGGCGTTTCTTACTGTGCAACCTGTGACGGCGCTTTCTTTAAAAATAAGACCGTGGCGGTAGTGGGCGGCGGTGATGTGGCAGTGGAGGATGCTATTTTTCTGGCACGTGCCTGTAAAAAGGTGTATTTGATTCACAGAAGGGACAGCCTGCGTGCAGCAAAGGTACTTCAGGATACTCTGATGGCGCTGCCTAATGTGGAGATTTTGTGGAACCGCACGGTATCCGAAATTTATGGCGGCGATATGGTGGAAGGGCTGAAGCTGTCTGATAGGGATAGTGGAGAAGAGACGGCGATTTTAGTGGACGGCGTATTCATTGCAGTCGGCATTAAGCCTCAGACGGAAAAGTGCAGGGAGCTTGTGGCATGTGACGAAGGCGGCTATATTTTGGCAGGAGAGGATACCTGCACATCGGCAGCGGGTATTTTTGCCGCCGGAGATATTAGGAAAAAGCCTATGCGCCAAATCATTACAGCCGTAGCGGATGGCGCCAATGCGGCAACGGCGGCTGCCGCATTGGTAAACGGCATGTAGGTATGGCTGCATACTCTTTTGCACGGTAAAAATATTGCTATATTGTTACAAAATTATATCGCGCTCCTGTTGACAAAACGTAATGGTTATGTTATATTTCTTAACAGATGTAACAAATTCGTAATATTTACTATGGAGGAAAGACCATGAACCATTACGGTGTAAAGCTGGCAGCAGGAGCGCTGGCAGCAGTTATCACCTTTTCGGGATTGCATATAGATGTAATGGCTTCGGACAAAGTTACTTTAGTACTGCCATCGGGCGGCGTCAACCTGTTTTTGGCTAAGGATACATCCTTAGAGAGCCTTCAGACGTCCCAGACAGGCACAGAAAACAAAATCGAAGCCTCTGTTACGATTGCAGATATTCAGGAGGTTATGAATGCTGCTTCCGCAGGAAAGAAGGATCCGGAGGAAGAACTGTTCCGCAATCTGGTTATTGCACAGGTAAACCGGTATGTCAATATCCGGAGTCTGCCGAGCGAGGAAGGAGAAATCTTAGGAAAGCTGTATGACAATTCCGTAGGTAGTTTTATCGCAGAGGAAAACGGATGGTATCTGATTACCTCCGGTACCGTGACAGGATATGTAAAGGCGGAATACTGTGTGACTGGAGAAGCAGCAGTACAGCTTGCCAGAGAGGTGGGCATGCGAATGGCGACGGTCAACACTACAACCCTGTATGTGCGCACGGAGCCGAGCATAGATGCACCCAGACTCGGCATGGTGCCGGAAGGTGAAGACTTTTTGATATTAGATGAAACCGACGGCTGGGTCAAGATTAATATGGAAGAAGGAGACGGCTGGGTCTCCAAGGACTATGTAGACATCCGCACGGAGTTCGTGGAGGCGGAGTCAAAGGCCGAAGAGGAAGCACGTCTTGCAAAGGAAGCCGAAGAGAGAAGAAAGGCGCAGGAGGCAGCGCGTGCAAGTCAGGCGGCACAGCAGCCGGAGACGCCGACACAGGCTCCCAACCAGAGTGCAGGTACGGATTACGCAGTAGGAGAAGGCAGCGAGCTTGGCGTAGCAGTTGCGGAATATGCACTGCAGTTTGTTGGCAATCCTTATGTGTATGGCGGCACCAGCCTGACAAATGGTGCGGACTGCTCCGGATTTGTCATGAGCGTATATGCGAACTTTGGCGTAAGCCTGCCGCACAGCGCGAAGTCAGACAGAAGTCAGGGTTATGCTGTAGATGGAATTGAAAATGCACAGCCCGGCGACTTGATTTGCTACTCCGGTCACGTGGCATTGTATATCGGTAACGGGCAGATTGTCCATGCTTCCAACTCAAGAACGGGTATCATCGTTTCAAGTGTAAATTATAGCAATAAGAAGATTCTGGCAATCAGACGTATTTTCTAATAAAGAAATACAGCCCCATGAATTGTGCCATAAGGCAGGGTTCATGGGGCTGTTTTTGTGAGTGGTAACGTCTTGTTGAAAGAAAATAAAAAACGCTTAAAATTCTATTGACAAAATCATGCTTGTACAAAATAGACAAAACAAAAGCGGGAACAAGTATTTTTGTCGAAATTATGAATT
The DNA here is from genome assembly GCA_947177465.1 of uncultured Lachnospiraceae bacterium. Classification (GTDB taxonomy): domain Bacteria; phylum Bacillota; class Clostridia; order Lachnospirales; family Lachnospiraceae; genus Acetatifactor. Next base: position 6,379 of record CAMWUP010000057.1, on the reverse strand, counting down.
TTCTAAATAAAAACTTATACACATGAAAAAACGCCGAAAAACGGATAAAAGCTACTTATACACGGAGTTATCCACATTATCCACATCCTTTTGGAAGGAAAAGAAGAGAGTGAAACCTTGTCGGCAAAGAAACAAACGTTTTGTTAAGAATGAATAAAAATGATATTTTGTAAAAAAATGTCGAAAAATATATTGACATTTTGAATGTCAAAAATAACCAAATTCCTTCGTAAATTATTGCAAAAAAAGGTGGATTTATGGTATAATGATTACACAATAAACAACCGAAAGGGATGAGCGACATGAAATTTATTATTGTAGGCAGAAACATTGACGTGACGGAAGGGTTAAAGTCGGCAGTTGAAGAAAAAATCGGAAAGCTTGAGAAATACTTTACGCCGGATACAGAAGTACGGGTTACGCTGAGTGTGGAGAAGGACAGACAGAAAATAGAAGTGACGATACCTGTGAAGGGAAGCATTATCCGCTCCGAGCAGGTCAGCAATGACATGTATGTATCCATCGATTTGGTAGAAGAGATTATTGAGCGGCAGTTAAAAAAATATAAGACCAAATTGGTGGACAAGCATCAGGCGGCTGCTTCTTTCAGCAAGATGTTTGCAGAAAATGACTATATGGAGGACGAGGAAATCAAGATTGTCCGCACGAAGCGTTTTGATATCAAGCCCATGTATCCCGAGGATGCATGTGTGCAGATGGAGCTTTTGGGACATAACTTCTTTGTATTCAACAATGCGGAAACAGATCAGGTTAATGTGGTGTACAAGCGTAAGGGCGATACCTACGGACTGATTGAGCCGGAATATTAATTTTATGATTGTGAAGACGGCGGGCACACTGAAATGATTTGGTGTGTCCGTCTTTCTTTTTTTAACGGATAGCCGTATGGCTGCAGCTTTGTGATAAATGTTCCTGTTTTTTCATATATTTGCTATGGAGAAGAGCGAAAATGCAGCGCCTTTCTGAGGAAATGGCGCGGACAGGGCAGGTGTAAAGTGCAGGGAAACAGGGTAAAAAAATGGAAGCTGGTGATTGCTGCGGAAGCAGTTCTGTGTCTGACGGCTTTTGTAGGGATTATGTGTGACAGGGAAGAGGGAACCGGGGGAAAAGCACAGAGCATAGAGGCCGAACAGGATATGGCGGAGGGTGAAAGCTGGGTGCAGGAGGCACTCAGCGACGGCTATATTAAATGGGTGGATTTCAATGTCAGTTATGAGGCACTCTGTCTTGCTTATGAGTGGGATGTAAACACATGGGGAAAAGAAGTACATATTGACTGGGTGGAGATGCTTGCCTATCTGGGGGCGCGCTATGGCGGTGATTTTGCTTCCAATGATAAGAAGCTGGCAAAGGATGTGGCAAATCTGGCGCAGCAGCTTATAGAAGATGGCGTCACTATGGAAGAGCTGACAAAGGATATGCAGTATTACGCATATTACAAAGAAGCTTATGGTGCAGTGCTGGGCGGCATGGTGGGAGAGTACGAGATAGAGGAGGCGGACGAAAATGGCAATAAGGTGTGGAAACGGGTTTACGGGCTGAAGGCATTTTCTCCGATTGCAAGAGGGTTTGAGTACACCCATTATGCAGACTTTGGTTCCAGCAGAAGCTATGGCTACCAGAGACAGCATCTGGGGCATGATATGATGGGGCAGATTGGCACACCGATTATTGCCGTGGAATCCGGCTATGTGGAGGCAATCGGCTGGAATCAGTACGGCGGCTGGCGGATAGGCATTCGTAGCTTTGACGGCAGGCGGTACTATTATTACGCCCATATGAGACAGAATTACCCTTATGCGGAAGGGCTTGCCGAAGGAAGCGTTGTGACGGCAGGTGATGTAATTGGCTACATGGGGCATACGGGCTACAGCGCCACCGAAAATGTCAACAATATAGAAGTCATACACCTGCACTGGGGCATGCAGCTCATTTTTGACGATTCTCAAAAAGACGGCAGTAACCAGATATGGATAGATGTGTATCCTCTCACGCAGTTTCTGTATAAGCATCGGAGCGAGGTAGAAAAGGTGGAGGATACAAGGGAGTGGAAGCGGGTTTATGATATGAAGGACCCGATGGCGGAGACATACCGCGAGACGCATCCGGAATAAAACACCGGCTGCTGCGCTTTGTCATGGCTCATGCAGCCGGAAACTGCGGCTTTTTTCCAGTCGTTCCTTAAAGACTTTTTCCTTTCCTTCTTCTGTGGGGAGATAGTAACGCCTATTCTTCAGGCTGTCGGGAAGACAGGTCATCTGCGCCATTTTTTCAGCGGTGTCATGGGCATACACATAACCGTCCCCGTAATGCAGCTCATTCATAAGCGTGGTAGGCGCGTTGCGTATCACGAGAGGAACGGGTTCTGAAAGCATGGTAAGAGCGTCTTTTTTGGCGTCCTCGTAGGCGGTATAGACCGCATTGGAGCGCGGCGCAAGTGACAGATAAATCACTGCCTGCGCCAGATTCAGGTTACATTCCGGCATACCGTTAAAGTGGCATGCCTGATAAGCGGCTACGGCAAGCGGCAGCGCCTGACTGTCGGCAAGACCGATGTCTTCGCTGGCAAAGCGTATCAGCCGTCTGGCGATAAAAAGCGGGTCTTCGCCTGCCTCCAGCATACGTGCCAGCCAGTAAACCGCCGCGTCAGGGTCGCTGTTGCGCATGGATTTGTGGAGAGCGGAAATCAGGTTGTAATGTTCCTCCCCCTTTTTGTCGTAAAGAAGCGCTTTTTTGCCGAGGCATTGCTCCAAGGTGTCCTGCTTTATGGAGATGGAGCCGTCCGGCTGGATTTCTCCGTTTAAAACCGCCATTTCCAGGGTGTTTAATGCCGTCCGCGCATCACCGTTTGAAAAAGAAGCGATAGCGGGCAGCACATTTTCTTCCATATAGATGGTACTGCTGCCAAAGCCGCGCTTGTCCGCCACGGCGTGAGTGAGCAGCTCCGTCAAATCCTCTGTGGTCAGCGCTTTCAGGACGAAGACCTTGCAGCGTGACAAGAGAGCGGCGTTGATTTCAAAAGATGGGTTTTCCGTCGTGGCGCCAATCAGGGTGATGCTGCCCTTTTCCACATAGGGAAGAAACGCATCCTGCTGCGCCTTGTTGAAGCGGTGGATTTCGTCCACAAAGACAAGGGTGCGGACGCCGTAGGCACGGTTCTCGTCTGCCTGCTTCATAATATCTTTGATTTCTTTGATGCCGCTGGTGACGGCGCTGAAATTGATAAAGCGGGATTTTGTCCGGCTGGCAATGATACGCGCCAGCGTGGTCTTGCCGACGCCGGGGGGTCCCCAGAATATCATGGAGGCAATCAAATCGCGCTCCAGCATCTGCCGGAGTATTTTTCCCTTTCCTAAAAGATGCTTCTGCCCGATATAGTCCTCTAAGGTCTGCGGTCTTAATCTGTCCGCAAGCGGCGTAGAAACGGAAAAAGAAGTGTTGTCATTTGGCATGTCAAATAAAGATAACTGGTCCATAGATTTCGGATGCAAGCCCTCCTTGTCTGATTGTGTACAATAAGTGTAACATAAAGAAAAAGCCATTGCAAAACATATTCTCCTATGTTAAAATGAAACCAATCGGCAATGACAAAAAAATAACAATCATTGTAAGAGCCCGAAAATGCGGAAAAATGGAGGAAAGACAAATGTCAAGAAAAGTTGTATTAGCAGGCGCTTGCCGTACTGCAATCGGTACCATGGGCGGCACGCTGAGCACGACTCCGGCAGCAGAGCTGGGAGCAATCGTAATCAAAGAAGCATTAAACAGAGCAGGTGTGGCGCCTGAGGCCGTAGACCAGGTGTACATGGGCTGCGTGATTCAGGCAGGACAGGGACAGAACGTTGCACGTCAGGCTTCTATCAAGGCAGGACTTCCCATTGAGGTTCCCGCTGTTACCATGAATGTTGTATGCGGCTCCGGCTTAAACTGTGTCAATCAGGCTGCACAGATGATTATGGCAGGCGATGCAGATATCGTAGTAGCAGGCGGTATGGAAAATATGTCCATGGCACCTTATGCGATTCCGCAGGCGCGTTACGGATACCGTATGGGCAATGCAACCATGGTGGATACCATGATTAAGGATGCACTTTGGGATGCTTTCAATGATTACCATATGATTAAGACAGCAGACAACATCTGCGAGGAGTGGGGACTGACCCGTGAAGAGCTGGATGCATTTGCATTAAAGAGCCAGCAGAAGGCAGAGGCAGCACAGGCAGCCGGCGCATTCGATGCGGAAATTGTTCCCGTAGAAGTAAAGAAGAAAAAAGAAACCATTGTATTTAATAAGGATGAAGGTCCTCGTGCGGGCTCTACCATAGAAGGACTTGCAAAGCTTCGTCCCATCAACCCGGGCGGATTTGTAACGGCAGGCAACGCTTCCGGTATCAACGACGGTGCAGCGGCAATTGTTGTGATGAGCGAGGAAAAGGCAAAGGAGCTTGGCGTTAAGCCGATGGCGACCTTTGTGGCAGGCGCGCTTGCAGGCGTAAGACCTGAGGTAATGGGTATCGGTCCTGTGGCAGCGACCAAGAAGGTTATGGCTAAGACGGGCATGAAGATTGAAGACTTCGATATCATCGAGGCAAACGAAGCGTTTGCTGCACAGTCCGTTGCAGTTGGCAAGGATTTGGGCATTGATGTAGATAAGCAGTTAAATCCGAACGGCGGCGCGATTGCACTGGGTCATCCCGTAGGCGCTTCCGGATGCCGTATTCTGGTTACATTGCTTCACGAGATGCAGGCAAGAGGCGCAAAGACAGGTCTTGCAACGCTTTGCATCGGCGGCGGCATGGGCTGCTCCACAATTGTAAAAATAGAAGATTAATTCCGGCAGGCTGCAGCCTGTGAAAAAAGGCGGAAAGGCGTTTGTATGCTCCCATAAAGAGGCAAATGCAGTTTCGGCTTTTTTCATGCAGGTTGCGCTCCGGCATGGAGGCTGGTAAGTTTGTGCTTGCGCCCCAATTTCAGGGTTGCAGCAAGAATGGAGATTAATATGGAATATATTTTATACGAACAAAAAGGACAGACTGCGGTGATTACCATCAACCGTGAGAAGGCGTTAAACGCTTTAAATTCCCAGGTTCTGGAGGAGCTTGATGCTACGCTTGACGCAGTAGATTTAAACGAAGTGAGATGTCTCATCTTAACAGGCGCAGGACAAAAATCCTTTGTTGCAGGTGCGGACATCGGAGAGATGAGCACGCTGACCAAAGCGGAGGGAGAGGCATTTGGCAAAAAAGGAAATGATGTGTTCCGCAAGCTGGAGACCTTCCCGATTCCCGTGATTGCAGCGGTAAACGGTTTTGCACTGGGCGGCGGATGCGAGATTTCCATGAGCTGCGACATTAGAATCTGCTCTGACAATGCGGTATTTGGACAGCCTGAAGTTGGCTTGGGCATTACACCCGGCTTTGGCGGTACCCAGAGGCTGGCACGCCTGGTCGGTGCAGGTATGGCAAAGCAGATGATTTACACTGCAAGAAACATCAAGGCGGACGAAGCGCTCCGCATTGGTCTTGTAAACGCAGTCTACACGCAGGAGGAGCTTTTACCGGCGGCTGAAAAGATGGCGGCAGGCATTGCAAAGAATGCGCCCATCGCAGTACGTAACTGCAAGAAAGCAATCAATGAAGGACTTGACTTTCCCATGGACGAGGCAATCGCACTTGAGGAGAAGCTCTTTGGAGACTGCTTTGAAACGGAAGACCAAAAATACGGTATGGCATTTTTCCTTGACAAGAACAAGGAAAAGGTAAAAGAGCTGTTCAAAAACTGCTAATCCATTACTTATCAATTATAAAAAACAAGGAGGAACTACAATGAAGGTAGGTATTATCGGCGCAGGCACCATGGGTGCAGGAATCGCACAGGCATTTGCCATGACAGACGGTTACGAAGTATGTCTTTGTGACATTAAGCAGGAGTTTGCCGACGGTGGCAAGGGCAGAATTGCCAAAAACATGACATTTTTAGTAAATAAGGAAAAAATCACGCAGGAGAAGGCAGATGAAATCTTAGGCAAGATTGCCACCGGTCTGAAGGATATCTGCACGGACTGCGATTTGGTTATCGAGGTTGCTCCCGAGAATATGCAGATTAAGAAGACAACCTTCAAAGAATTACAGGATATTGTAAAGCCTGACTGCATTTTTGCAACCAACACTTCTTCTCTGTCCATCACAGAAATCGGCGCAGGGCTTGACAGACCCATGATTGGTATGCATTTCTTCAATCCGGCTGACAGAATGAAACTGGTAGAGGTTATTGCAGGCGAGAATACACCTGACGAGCTGGTTGAGAAGATTAAGGGAATTGCTGCGGAAATCGGAAAGACGCCTGTTCAGGTAAAGGA
>CAMWUP010000056.1 GCA_947177465.1 uncultured Lachnospiraceae bacterium | reverse complement strand
ATTCCGGAATACTGCATGTAGATGCACGCCGGTTTTCCTGAAGCCAGATAGGTTCCCACCGCAAGCCCGACGGCTGCGCCTTCATTTGCCGTCACATAATGCCGGAAACCCTCATACAATTGTAAGCCGTCACAAAACTGCTTTAAAGTGGAATCCGGCACGCCTGCGATTACCTCAATCCCCATTTCTTCTATCTGCCGCAGCAATTCAAATGCTTTCATTGACTTTCTCCAATTCTTCCACAGTGTCAATCTCAACTAACTGCCCTGCCTGCACCGGCTCCACGGTGAGGAACAGCCGGTTTAAATTGCGGTCTGCCACATCATCCCAAAACAGCCCGCTGTCTTCTTCTCTCACATAGGCTTTTTCAATTTCTTCTTTCAAAATCAGAGCGTCCGCCTGTTTAAAATAAGCGACGCCGACCATATTGTAGACGTCCGTGCCGCCCTTTCCCACTCTCACAACGCGGTTTTTTCGCAACTCGAACACCCAGTCATCGGAATATCCCGCCTGCATACGCCCGTAATAGCAGGAACCGGACAACTCTTTTTGAAAAATAGAAGCATCCGCAACATACAAATCCGACTCACAGATAAAGCAGTCGCCCCTCTCAAGTGCCTCTCTTGCCGCATAAATGGAGGAAATATTATTTTTTACATTGTAATCGGGATTGAACACCAGCCTGACCTTCGGATACCGCTCAGGCAGATACGCAAACTGCTCTGCCAGATAGCCTGTCACCACGTAAATTTCCTCCACCGGTCTAAGCAGAAGCCCTTCTATCACCGTCTCTATCATGGGTTTTCCCTTTACCGGCACAAGCGGCTTTGGCATTTTCTCCGTCAAGGGTCTCATGCGGGTACCCAGTCCCGCCGCCATCAGTATCGCAATTTCACGCATACTGCGCCTCCTCTATATTTCGTCAATCAGCCTGATGATATCCTTAAAAGGCATCAGTCTGGAATCCGCTTCCAATGCGCGGTGATGCCTTAAAATCTCCACCGCCGTCTCCTGCATGGCAGGAAACGCGCTTCTGGTAAGCTGGTTGGCATAAATCACGATATTCACACCCGCCGCTGCCAGTTCCTCCTCCGTAATGCTGTTAAAAGAGGTGGGAACCACCACAATCGGCGTACCGGCATCCTTTTGCCGGAAGGCCCTGCAAAACTCCAGTATCTCCGCCGGTTCTTTTCTGCGGGAATGAATCATAATGCCATCCGCGCCCGCCTCCACATAGGCAGACGCCCTGCTTAACGCATCGTCCATGCCCCGCTCCAGAATCAGGCTTTCAATACGGGCAATAATCATAAACTCCTCCGTCCGAAGCGCCTGCTTGCCAGCACGGATTTTTTCCGTAAAGTTTTCAATGCTGTCCTGCATCTGCTCCACTTCTGTACCAAAAAGGGAATTTTTCTTTAAGCCCGTCTTGTCTTCTATGATAACCGCCGAGACGCCCATCCGCTCCAGCGTCCGCACGTTGTAGACAAAATGCTCCACCAGCCCGCCGGTGTCCCCGTCCAGAATAATAGGCTTGGTCGTCACGTCAAGCACATCATCTATGGTACGGATACGGGAGGACATGTCCACCAGCTCGATATCCGGCTTGCCCTTTGCCGTCGAGTCGCACAGACTGGAAATCCACATAGCATCAAACTGGTCCAGTTCGCCGCCGCTCTCTACCACCGTCTTTTCCGCAATCAGTCCCGTCAGACCGGAATGTACCTCCAGCGCCTTTACAATGGGGCGCATGTGAAGAAGCTGCCTAAGACGCTTACGTCTGAATTCCGGCATGGCAAGCTTTTCCTTCATACGGTCGTCAATCTTTTTCACCTCTCCGTTATACGTATAGGGAACTTCCACAAGCTCCCCGCCGCAGCGCTCCAGATTGCGCAGCACATTATCGCGAATCAGCTTTTCCGGCGCCTCACACCAGTTGTCCCCATGAATGACATAGTCCGGCTTTATCTCTTCAAAAACCCCGTCGTACATAATCTCCCTCTGCACGATGACTTTGTCCGCCAGACCGGTTTCTTCTACCAGCCTTATTCTCTGCTCGATGGGAACCGTCGGAAAACGATTAAAACGCACCATCGCCTCGTCCGCCAGCACGCCGACAATAACCTCGCCGTACCGCTTCGCCTCGTTCAGAATATTGATATGTCCCTCATGAATCACATCCGTACAAAAACAAGTGTATACCTTTTTCATATCGTTTTTATCCTTACCTTTGCTTCAATGGTATCGCCACATGGTTTGCCGCAAGCGCCTCTTTAAACACCTCAAAAAACGCGTAAATGTCTGCCTCATCGATGGCGCCCAGCGCGCACAGCCTGAACATGCCCATATTCTCCACCTTGCCGGGATAGATGGTAAAGCCTCTCTCATAGCAGTAATCGTGAATTTTGGTAAAATCCCAGTTTGGGTCATCGGGATACAGCGCCGCCGCTACTAAACCGGAAGCTATCTCGTCCGGCATATATATCTGAAACCCAAGCTCCTTAAGACCGGCTGTAATAGCAGAAAAAACGCGCTTATGCCGCTCCCATTTCGCCTGCTCACCTTCCGCAAAATACTCCTTTAATGCCTGCACCGCGGCATAGATAACCTGAACGGGAGGTGTAAAATGCATCTCCCCATGCTGTTTAAAATACTCATACTGCATATACAGATTGCAATAATAGGAACGCTTCGGGTAGGACGCCGACGCCTCAATTGCTGCCTTTTTGCCAATTACAAAAGACAGCCCCGTCATTCCCATAATTCCCTTCTGTGCGGAAGCCATACAGAAATCAATCTCATCCGCCGCTATGTCGATGGGCCGCATGGCATAGGTAGAAGTCGTATCCACCACAAAGAGCGCATTATACTTGTGCACCAATGCGCCTATCTCACGTATCGGATTGAGCAGTCCCGTCCCTGTCTCATGGTGGGTTGTATAAACCAGTGCAACATCCGGATTCTCCTGCAATACCCCTTCTATTTTCCCCAAATCCGGCAGACTGTTCATAGGCATACCCAAATCAATATGGGGCAGTCCGTAATACTCGCAGATTTCCACCGCCCTGCGGCTGTAAGCGCCATTGTCAATGACCAGTATCTTTTTATCCGCAGGGAGCAGGGAATTTAAGCAGATGTCCATGCTGATGGTGCCCGAGCCGCAAAAAAGCACTGCCGAATACACGTCAAGGTCGCCGTGCACAATCTTTACCAGTCCCTCTTCCAGCTCGCGCATAAGCGCCACGAACTCCTTTTCCCTCGGACAGATATCCGGCACCACCTGCGCCATTTTAACAGTGTCCGTGGTGGTTGCCGGTCCCGGGTTTAGCAATATATTCCGTTTCATTATGTGAAGCTCCTTTTCTTTTTCTCCTCCGACTGCAGCAGACTGTCGATAATGTATTTTGCGCCAACCCTGCCGCTGCTGCCAACATGATAAATATAAGCGTCCCTTAATTCCGCCATGGAAGCCTTTGAAAACCGATTTTCATGGAAAAGCCTGTCCACCGCCTCCGCAACACCCGAAATCTCCCCTTCCTCCACGGAAATTCCGACTTTATCACGCAGTTCAATATCGATTGGCACGGTAGAAAGCTCCTTGTAGTCCGGATTTACCACCTTCATCGGCGTATTGATAAAAAGCACCGGCTTCAAGGTGGAAAAAGCGTATTCATACGCGATGCTGGACCAGTCCGTCACCAGCAAATCCGCCGTATACACGGTGCTGTTGGAGGAAAAGTCCTTCTGCACTTCGATGCCAACTTCCTTGTATTTTGCTGCAAGGGCGTCGATTCTCGCCTCAAAATGACGCACATACTGCGGATGTGGGCGGACTATAATCCGATGTCTCGAAGCTTTCAGCCCATCCAGAATCTGCTCAATACAGGAATCTAAAATATTGTCCTTCTGCCAGGACGGCGCAATCAAAATCGTTTTTCTTTCTTTCTCCTGCACATCCGGCAGCTTTTCATATGCCGCCTTCATATTGTCGATTACACCAGAGCCCCATTCCACGATATTCTTTCGGGGCAGATTATATTTTTCCTCTCGCTCCAAAAGCTCCGCTTTATTCTTCGGACCGGATACAAAAATGGTATCAAAATGGTCCAGCGCATCCTTATGGAAAGTCAGATTAGCGCTGTTCACATCATGAGGCACATAGATGTACTCGATATCCTTTTTCACATAAGAACGCTTGAGCTGAAAATTCTCCAAATCCGGCGTCGTCATCACCATAATACTGGTTTCCAGCTTCATCATCAGGATAATCAGCCTGTTTTCCCCAATATAGTAGGGGGTAAACTGTTCACTCGCCAAGGCAAAAACCTCGTCCTCAGGGTCTCCCGTGATATAATGAATGGTGATATTGGTGCGACGGATAATTTCTTCTATGATATTTTTATAATACTTATAAAATCCGTTTTTCTCTGAGTAAAACACAAGCTTCTTACCTGATGCGGCAAGGAATCTCTTGTAGTCCTCTTTTTCCTTCTTCCGGTAAGGACTCTTGCGCGCCTCCTTCTTTTTTGGCGCCATAAACTGCTTCGCCTTCTGCAGCTCCTCCTTGCTCACCTCAAGCGCTTCGTAATCAATATATTTTTTAGGGTTAATCCAGATGTTTAGGAGCACAAGCTGCAGCACGGAGAGAAGGTTGCTGTATATCCAGTAAACACCTACGCCCACCGACACAAAAAATCCCAGATAAAGCGACAGCCCCACCGAAAAAATCATGGTGCCATACCGGTTGAGCGCCCCCTGCTCAGACTGCAGGACATTTATCTTATTCTGCACAAAACACATAAAGAAAGCGGACAGCGCCGCAATCACGGGAACAAGCAGCGTAATACCAAGCGTCTCCACCGGCACTGCGGTCAGATTGGTTCCCCGCTTGACAGCCTCCACCACACCCATCAACAGAGCAAGCTGTACAAACAACGGAATCAAATCAGCAAAGGGGCTGTACCCTTCCCGCTTAAACAGCTTGTACTGCTCTTCAGATATCAGCTCGCTGTTGCCCATGTATGCCGCTTTAATATGGTTCATTTCCGGCTGCATCCGCACCGTCTTAATGGAATTTTTCTGCACCCATACAGACAGGGGCAGCAGGATCAGTTTTGACAAAAACGTAAAAAGCAAGATGGCAATCCAGTAATTATGGCAGAAGGCATAGCAGCCGTTAATCAGCCAAAGCAGCACATCCACCACAGCATTCACAATTAATTTCATAAGGATACTCCGATTTTATTCCTCTTCGTCTACTTCTTTCAATTCAATTTTTTCTTCTGTGTCGTTTTCCTTCTTTTTGCCCTTGAAAAGCGCAAAAATTTTGTGCCGGAAAATGGTAAACGCTGCGCCCAAAGCAATCAGCACACCCGCAACGCCCTGAATAATGTAAGTCACCGCCGACGGGTCGATGTACGCATGCACCGGCACGGTAAAAAGTGCAAAAAAGCAGCTAAAAAAGTACGTAAACTTAAAAATCTGTCCTATCATTTTTTTCATTTCCCAGTCTCCTTCTATGATTTAATTTTTAATATGCAAATAAGTTTTAAAAATAGGAATCTGCCATCGGTTCAATCACACTTGGCCCTTCTTCAGTCTGCCGCAGCAGGTCCTCCACCTCTCCCGTATAGGTATATCCATAGTAGACATTGGCGCTTCCGTCCTTATCGCCCGTATAGCATGGCACCGTGGGATAGTCCGTGTTATACATTCTAAGCCATACGGTACGCTCTCTCTGCTCATCCTCCGAAAAGTCGTATATAGTCTGCCCGTATGCCGAAGCGTCCATTCCCGCAGCGCTCGCAATGGTCGGCAGAAATTCCCTAAAGGAAGCCGGTGCGTTCGTCACCGGCGAAATCTCGTGAGTCTCCCCCGGCTCCTTGATATAGAAAATCACCTGTGAGTCATATCCGCCGCCATGGTCAGCCGTAATGATAATTGTGGCATCGTCGTATACGCCAAGCTCCTTTAACTGATTCAGATATTCCTCCACAATCACCATGCAGCCCTTTGCCGTCTCTTCCAAAGTGGAATCTTCTTTATAATAGCCGGCTTCGCTCGTCGTATAAAGATGCGGTCCCATCAAATGCTGCACAATAACATAATTGGAATTTTTATCCGTACGCAATCCGTTTTCCAAAAGCCCCTGATAAAAATCATAGTTGTTGTGGTTGATTTTATTTTCCTTCACGGATACAATATCCGCGTACTCGTCAATATTGGCATAAAAATAAGGTTTCAGTATATCCGGAAGCATGCGGTAACCGGACATCTTTGCCATTGTTTTAAACAAAAGCTTGTAGTATACGTCTATTTCCTGCGCGTCATTTGCCACATTAGAAAGCCTGCCATCCAGTATTTTTACGTCATTCAGCCCACAGAGAATATTGGCATCCGGCGTATATACATTGAACTGATAATCCTTTTCCTTTAAGGCGTCATAAAACGTATTCGTCGTATCATTTTCCCAAATCTCCCTGCACCAGTCGTTAATCGGCTGAGACATATTGACCTCCCTGCCAGTCAGCATATGGGGCAGGGAAGGGAATGTGCCAAAATAGGTACAATCCATATTGCTGTAATATGTAAAATCATGCAGAAAATCCGTAGCGCCTGGGTATGCTGTCTCCAGCGGCTCCAGATATTGATTGCTGAAATAATCCAGAATCAGCACAATTACATTTTTATCCGCAGACACCACATATTGCTTTTCCCCCGAAAGATGCCACTTGCCCTCCGGATACCAGTAAGCCTCTTCCTTTGCAGAAATCCAAAGGGAAACCAGCGCCACAAACTGAATACACAGTAAAAATGCTGCGCCGTAAGATACCAGCTTTTTCCAGATGTCTCTCTTCCAAAAAGAAAGCGCCACCACAGCCGCTATCACCGCCAGCCAAAGTACCAGATTCAGAACTGCCCTGCCGGTCTCTGCCTTATAACCTTCAGGATTGACACCCAGGAGGTCTAAATTTTTATTGAAAAACATAACTTGAAAATAGCCTGCAAGAGAAACGCCAAATACGATGGACAACAGAAGTCCATGTACCTTGTCCGGCTGGAAGACAATAAACAGCGTCAAAAGAATCGCACCCGCCACTGCAAAAACAGCCAAATATCCCGCGAAGTCTCCATACACAAAAGCAAAGTCCGTGACATTTGCAAAAAATATTTCCGATGGTCCGAAAATCAGCCACATAAAAGTAAACACAAAGCAGACTAAAAATGTGCTTCCTGCTCTTATCAGTTTCTTCTTCATCTTCTGTTTTCCCCTTCCTTTCCACACGTTATATATTAAGATTTATGTCCCCGTTTGTCAATTGTTGTGCACTTAATTTAAGAAAAACTTGTAACACAAAATGGAGTTGCTGCTCCGGCAGCCTGCTTCGCTGCCTTTGCAACAACTCCATATCTACTTCTTCCTTTATGCGCCTTTTACAATCAACAGCTTATCTCCCGGCCGTACCTCGTCGGAGCTAAGCTCATTGACTTCTTTAATCCTTTCCACTGGCACATAATAGCGTTTGCCAATGTTCCACAGATTATCCTCCGGACGCACCACATACACCACCATACCCGGAAGCTCGCTTACCTTTGACATATCCAGCTCAGATACCTTGATGTCCGAAATCAGCATTTGAGGCACATTGCGGAATACCACCGCCTGAAAATCCAGTACTGCCTTTACATCCATTTCCTCGCTGTCAATCATAACGACCTGAAGCTGCCCTGCGGCAGAGTGAACACGGAAGCTGTCAGCAGGACTGATGCCCGGCACCTCCAGCGTATAATTGAACGGAATCGACGCTTTTAAACAGTTGTATGGGGACGTATCGTCTCCAGTAATGTACAAAACCTGAAGAGATACCGTGCCTTCCAGTACAATACCTTCGTCCGTCACACCCTGACTGTCTATCTGTACGCTGCCGCTGCTGTGCAAAAGCTGAAGTACCCGCTCCTCCGGATTTTTTACCTTGAGCCGGTCAGTCACCTTGCTCTTTCCGCCTATTTTCATAAGAAGCTGCTTAAACTCTACCGGCTTTTCCACATTCTCCACTTCCTTGGTGACGCCATAGACATCGGAAATCATCTCCACCGTTTCTTCGCTGTAAAGCTTCATGGCAATATCCAGCACCAATTCAAGCCCTATCATGCGTTCCTCGCCATCAAAGTCGGGTCTGACCTCCAATTCCCTGTGACCAATTTCATAGCTGATATCCGCAATCATACCGTCGCTGCAGCCATGGCACTCCACCATACCGCTGAATGGAATCGTCGTCTCAAAAGCGCGCACCGGCGCCTCCTCGCCTTCACCCTCGTAGAGTATAAACATATGCACGTCTCCCTGAACGGATATATTTTCCCCAAGCGGCTTAAACTCTACCTCCTCCAGCGTCACATTATCCCATATAATATGAAAAATATTGGGATAATTCGGGGGAAGCGGGATTTCCTCACGGATACGGAAGATATCGTTCTTCTGAATGGCAATCTGCGCAAGGTCCATCTTCACCTTCCGGTATTCCAGCGGCGTACCTGACTCCTCAAAATAAATATCTACCGGCGCCTCTTCGTCGTAAAGCTCTTCCACCCATGCTTTCAGGGTAAAAAGAGTCTGCACCGAAAGCTTGCGCGAATTGATGGTGCCCACCGTCAAATCCTCCAACTCCGGCTTTACCGTCACCGCGTCCGTCCCCTGCACGCCTTCCATATAAAGCTGTTCCTCAAAGGGAATTTTCCCCTCGACACAGACTAACTTCTGCCCCTCCTCACGCGTCTGGTACAGCACAGAAAAAAGAAGTCTGCCCCGAATACTTACATGGTCCTCTGTCGGTTTCACCTCTTCTATCTGTATCTGACCTTTTTCATAAATCAGGGCAGCCACATCCGGCTTACTGTCAGGGATATTAATATCCTCCTCAAGCGTCACCTGACTGGTACTTCTGCATTTTATGCGGTCCATATGTATGTTTTTCTTAATCAGTTCCACAAAAATACCTCCATATATGTGCTTATACTTACTATATGAAGGTATTCTCCGGATTATGACTGAACCGCTCCGATAAGCTCTTTTATATCCTCTATGCGGTACTGCTCCATATATGCCTCAATCCCACGCACAATTTCCTCCGTCGCATAGGGATTAAAGAAATTTGCCGCCCCCACACTGATGGCGGAAGCGCCCGCCAAAAGAAATTCGATTGCATCCTCTGCGTTACAGATACCGCCCATTCCGATTACGGGAATTTTAACGGCGGAGGCTGCCTGATATACCATCCGCACCGCTACCGGCTTGATGGCAGGTCCCGACATACCGCCCGTCTTGTTGGCAAGTGCAAAAGTACGCTTGTGAATATCAATCTTCATGCCCGTCAGGGTATTTATCAGGGAAATGGCGTCCGCGCCCGCAGCCTCTGCCGCACGCGCCATCTCGCTGATATCCGTCACGTTCGGGCTCAGCTTCATGATAACAGGCTGTACGGCATGTTTCTTAATCTGCGAGGTAATGTCAAAAAGTGCATCCGTATTCTGTCCGAAAGCAATGGCGCCCTCCTTCACATTAGGACAGGACACATTGATTTCCAGCATGTCCACACCGGTATCTCTCAGTTTTTCCACAACCTCAATATAATCCGCCACCGTTTTTCCACATACATTCACAATGATTTTCGTCTGATATTGCTTTAAAAAGGGAATGTCCCTTTCTATGAAAACATCGATGCCGGGGTTCTGCAGACCAATGGCATTTAACATGCCGCCGTAAACCTCCGCCACGCGGGGCGTCGGATTGCCTGCCCATGGTACGTTCGCCACGCCCTTCGTCACCACCGCGCCCAGTTTGTTTAAGTCCACAAACTCACCGTACTCCATGCCGGAGCCA
>CAMWUP010000055.1 GCA_947177465.1 uncultured Lachnospiraceae bacterium | reverse complement strand
AGATTAGACACTGCGCTCGATGAAAAAATAATAAGAAAGATATATTTGAATATAGGATTTAAAATTGTTGACATTATAGATTATCCCAATGGACGTTCCACTGCATTGTATGAGTTAGAGGTATAAATGCCAGTTTAGAGACATCGGCGTCACTCGCAGAAGTATACATTTCCACTTGCAATAAACCCCAAAACCGTTTAAAATAGACAATGCTTTGCAAAAACAAGATTGTAACGAAGGACGTGCGCCGTCCCATGGAGGCAGAAATGGCAATACCCGTAAAACTGGAGGTGTTTGAAGGCCCTCTTGATTTGCTGCTGCATTTAATTGATAAAAATAAAATCGACATATACGATATCCCCATTGTGGAAATTACAGAGCAGTATCTGGACTATATCCGCAAGCTGCAGACGAGAGATATGAACGTCATGAGTGAGTTTCTGGTGATGGCGGCAACACTTCTGGATATCAAGTGCAAGATGCTTCTGCCCAGGGAGGTAAATGAGGAAGGCGAGGAAGAGGACCCGAGAGCCGAGCTGGTACAGCGCCTGCTGGAGTATAAAATGTACAAGTATATGTCCTTTGAACTGAAGGACAGGCAGGTGGATGCACAGCGTTATCTGTTCAGGGAGCAGCAGCTTCCCAAAGAGGTGGAAAGCTACAGGCAGCCCATCGACTATGCAGAGCTGATTGGCGAGATGAATTTGAAAAAGCTGCAGGATATTTTTAAATCCATTGTAAAGCGGCAGGAAGAAAAAATAGACCCCATCAGGAGTAATTATGGAAACATCGAAAAGGATGAGGTCGATATGGATATAAAGGCGTCCTATGTGGAGGATTACATAAGAAGTCATAAAAAATGCAGCTTCAGGCAGCTTTTGGAAAAGCAGCACAACAAAATGGAAATCATAGTTACCTTTTTGGTGATTCTGGAAATGATGAAGCTGGGAAAAATCAATATTGCACAGGAGGATATCTGCGACGATATTCTGATAACCTCAAGTGAGGTTGCATAGCGGAAGGAATAAAGATAAAATGGAAAGACAAAAAGCGGAGGCGGTACTGGAGGCAGTACTGTTTACCATGGGGGAGTCTGTGGAGCTTGGCAGGCTTGCAGCAGTGCTGGAAACAGATACAAAGGAAGTAAGGCAGATACTGGAGGATATGCAGAAACGGTATGAACAGGAGGACAGGGGTATTTTCCTGCTCTGGCTGGAGGACAGCGTGCAGCTTTCCACTAAGGCGGAAATGTATGAATATCTGATTAAAATTGCGAAAACACCAAGGAAAATGGTGCTGACGGATACCGTTTTGGAGACACTTTCCATTATCGCTTACAAGCAGCCCGTTACGAGGCTGGAAATCGAGAGAATCCGCGGTGTAAGCTGTGATCATGCGGTAAATAAGCTTTTGGAATATGATTTGATTACAGAACTGGGAAGGCTGGATGCGCCGGGGCGTCCGCTGCTTTTCGGCACCACGGAGCAGTTTCTGCGCTGCTTTGGCGTGAGGTCCTTAGAAGAACTGCCGGAGTTGTCTGCCATGCAGGTGGAAGAGTTTAAACAACAAGCGGAAGCGGAGGCAGGGGTTTTATCCTCCGGTGGAGAAGAAGCCTGAAAAGCGTTTTAAAATGCGTGGAAAATACATATACATAGTAGCAACCAAAAGAAAGAATGTTGCTGCTATGTATTTTTTTGTAAAAAAAAGAAGAGAAAAGAGCGGCAGGCTGTGCCTGATTCTGGCGGCTGTGGTTCTTTTCCAGTTTTTGCAAATGACACTATATGTAAATGGCGCGGAGGAGCCGTCCCTGTATGCGACGGCAGCGGTACTGATGGATGCGGATACGGGGCGTGTGCTGTATGAAAAAAATGGAGATGCTTTTATGTCCAATGCCAGTACCACGAAGATACTGACCTGTATCCTGGCGCTGGAAAATGCGTCGCAGGATGAAATCGTGGAGGCGTCGTCCTATGCGGCGGGAATGCCTAAGGTCAAGCTTTTTATGAATGCTGGAGAACATTTCAGGCTGGGCGACCTCTTGTACTCTCTGATGCTGGAATCCCACAACGATGCGGCAGTGGCGATTGCAGAGCATGTAGGAGGGAGCATGGAGGGCTTTGCTGCCATGATGAATGAAAAGGCGGCGTGGATAGGCTGCAAAAACAGTTGGTTTATCACACCGAACGGATTGGATGCAACACAGACCATAATTGGGGAAGGAGGAGAGAGCATCCTGCGCGAGCATGGCACCTGCGCGGAGGACCTTGCCAGAATTATGGCGTATTGTGCCTTTTATTCGCCGGCAAAGGAGGAATTTCTGAAGATAACGCGGACAGAGAGCTACAGCTTTTCAAGCGAAGAGGGCAGGAGCTTTTCCTGTGTCAACCACAATGCTTTTCTTGGCATGATGGAGGGCGCGCTCACCGGAAAGACGGGGTTCACCAACAAGGCGGGCTATTGTTACGTCGGAGCGCTGGAGCGGGAGGGCAAGCGTTTTACCATAGCGCTCTTAGCATGCGGCTGGCCTGGCAACAAGACGTGGAAATGGGCGGATTCGAGGGAGATTTTTACATATGGGCTGGAGAATTTTGTATATCATACCATAGACGAGGTATCCGTGAATGACAGCTTGTTTTTACCGATACCCGTGGAAAACGGACAGACGGACAGAATTGACGGAGCGGCATATACGCAGGTGGAGATAAAAGAAGGGAGCGGTATATATGGGCTTCTGCTTTCGGAAGATGAAAAAATTGAGGTTTCCTGGGATGTGGAGGTGCAGCTTCAGGCGCCTGTCGCGCAAGGGGAAGTCGTGGGATATATCCGTTACATGACGGGCGGCGTCTGCCTTCGGGAAGACTTGATTGTAACACAGGACAGAGTAGAGAAAATCGACTTTTTCTGGTGCTTCAAAAGAGTACTGGAAAAATATATATTATAATTTGTTCAAAATCTGCAAATTAATGCTAGTATGATTGGGAATTTTATGCTACAATGGTACAAACATTAATCATGGGGCAATAGGCGTTTACTTTACAAAAAGCGAAAAGTCCCCTGTTAATACTGTTCATATTTATTTATTATAAATGGAGGGCTGAAAACATGAGTAGTACTTCAAAAGCGAGCCAAAGAATCAACGCTTTGCTCGACGACAACAGTTTCGTTGAAATTGGCGCCATGGTTACCGCCAGAGCGACCGATTTTGATTTGAAACAGGCAGAAACTCCTTCGGACGGTGTTATCACCGGATACGGAGTGATAGGCGGCAGCCTTGTGTATGTGTACAGTCAGGATGCGTCCGTTATGAACGGAACCGTCGGCGAAATGCATGCAAGGAAGATTGCCAATCTCTATAATCTGGCGATGAAGACGGGTGCACCCGTTATCGGGCTTTTGGACTCTGCCGGACTGCGATTACAGGAAGCTACGGATGCTTTGGATGCGTTTGGCACCATTTACCGTAAGATGACCGATGCTTCAGGGGTGATTCCCCAGATTTCAGCAGTGTTTGGCAGTTGTGGCGGCGGTCTTGCCATCATGACTGCAATGTCTGATTTTACGTTCATGGAAGAAAAGAACGCAAAATTATTTGTCAATTCCCCCAATGCCCTTGCAGGCAATACAACTGCAAAATGTGATACTTCTTCGGCTGCGTTCCAGAGTGAGAAAACAGGCAATGCAGACTTTGTGGGAGATGAGGATGAAGTGCTTGCAGGCATCCGCAGGCTTGTTTCCATTTTGCCCGCAAATAATGAAGAGAATCTTGCGTTTGACGAGTGTACGGATGATTTGAACCGCCTGACGGCAGAGCTTGCCGGCTGTGTGGAGGATACGGCGGCGGCGCTTACCATTATCTCCGACAACAATGAATTTGTGGAGGTAAAGGCTGCCTACGCGAAGGATATGGTGACCGGCTTTATCCGGCTGGATGGCGTGACGGTAGGCGCTGTTGCGAATAGAAGCGGCGTGCTGGATGAAAACGGAAATCTGGCAGAAAAGTACGAAGCTGCGCTTTCACCGGAGGGCTGTGAAAAAGCGGCGGATTTTGTCAACTTCTGCGATGCCTTTGACATTCCGGTGCTGACGCTTACGAATGTGACAGGTTATAAGGCATGTGAATACAGCGAGAGAAAAATTGCTTCTGCGGTTGCACACCTTACATACACATTTGCAAATGCAACGGTGCCGAAGGTAAACGTCATCATTGGCAAAGCATTTGGCAGCGCATACATTGCGATGAATTCCAAGGCGACCGGCGCGGATATTACGATGGCATGGCCGACCGCACAGATTGGTTCCATGGATGCATCCCTTGCGGCTAAAATCATGTATGAAGGAAAAGGCGCGGAAGTGATAAAGGAGAAGGCTGCAGAGTATGCGTCTCTGCAGACCAGTGCGCAGAGCGCGGCACGGAGAGGATATGTGGACCAGATTGTGGAAGCAGCCGATACCAGAAAGTATATCATCGGCGCTTTTGAGATGCTGTTTACAAAAAGTGAAGAGCGTCCGGTCAAAAAGCATGGAACGGTTTAGAAAGGGAGATACTTAATATGAAAAAATTACTGGCAATGTTATGTATGCTCACCTGTGTATTTGGGCTTACGGCATGCGGCGAAACGGCTTTGGATGCGGTAACGGCGGATAAGGCGACAGCAGCTTCCATGTTGTCTGCCGATTTTGTGGTTCCCTATATGCTGTATGCGTATTATGGCAGCGAAGACAGCGAAGCTGCCGCAACCGCAGCATTTCACCAGCAGCATTATAACGTGCATGAGCTGGAGGCCGTGACAGAGGACAACCTCAACGCGGCACTGCAGGTGGCTACAGGCAATTATGGCTATTCCTACGGCGTCGATACCATTGATGTAGAGGGCAATGCTATTTTGAACGGTATTGTGTCCTTCAGCGGTTCTTATTCCGGTTTGGGCGATGTGGTGATTGACAGGCAGAATATAAGCTATAAAGTATCAGGTGATGAAATTATTGTGACGGTTCCCGTCATCGGTTCTGTAACAGATAAAGAGGGCAATCCCAAGACCGCAGAGATAGAGGTTATTTTTACCAACGACATTTTCCTGACGGTGGAATCCTGTACGCTGAATATAGACCAGACAATCGGTGAATTGATGGGCAAGGCTGCCATGGACACCGTGATGGGAATGGGAACGGTTTTTCTCATTTTAATATTAATCAGTCTGATTATATGGGCGCTTGGCGGTATTCCTAAATTGCAGGAAAAGCTTTCCGGAAAGCAAAAGAAAGAGGCAGTGCAGGCAGCGCCTGCAGCGGACAGCACGGCAGTTCAGACTGTTGTGGAAGAAAACGGCGATGATTTGGAGCTTATCGCAGTGATTGCGGCAGCCATTGCCGCAAGTGAAGGCGCGGCAGGTACCGATGGTTTTGTAGTCAGAAGCATTAGAAAAAGAAGATAATTGGAGGATAAAGAAATGAAGAATTATACCATTACCGTAAATGGAAACGTATATGATGTAGTAGTGGAGGAGGGTGCATCTACAGGCGCACCCGCAGTAAAAGCACCCGCAGCGCCCAAGGCGCCTGTGGTAAAGGCTCCGGCAGCAGCAAGCGCACCCGCGGCAGGCGGTGCAGGCAGCATTAAGGTAGAGGCAGGCGCTGCAGGAAAAGTATTTAAGATTGATGCGGCTGTCGGCACGGCAGTAAAGAAGGGTGACGCAGTGGTTACCATTGAGGCAATGAAGATGGAAATCCCTGTTGTTGCGCCTGAGGACGGTACGGTAGCAAGTATTGAGGTATCGGTTGGCGATGCAGTGGAAGCGGGCAAGGTTCTGGCTACCTTAAACTAATCGGACTGACAACTGACAGGAGGTCATCAAATGGAATACATATCAAGTACGCTGGGCAATCTGCTCCACCAGACGGCGTTTTTTAACCTGACCGTGGGAAATTATGTAATGATTGCAGTTGCCTGCTTTTTCCTATATCTGGCGATAAGGCATGGGTTTGAGCCCCTGCTCTTGCTGCCGATAGCATTTGGTATGCTGCTCGTAAACATTTATCCGGATATTATGCTTCACGCAGAGGATTCGGCAAACGGAGTGGGCGGTTTACTTTATTATTTCTATATTTTGGACGAATATGCCATACTGCCGTCCCTGATATTCATGGGCGTGGGCGCTATGACGGATTTCGGTCCCCTGATTGCCAATCCCAGAAGTTTTCTTTTGGGTGCAGCAGCACAGTTTGGTATCTTTGCCGCATACTTCGGCGCGATTGCGCTTGGCTTTAACGGTAAGGCTGCCGCAGCAATTTCCATTATTGGCGGCGCCGACGGACCTACTTCCATTTTCCTTGCAGGAAAATTGGGACAGACGGGTCTGATGGGACCTATTGCTGTTGCGGCATATTCCTATATGGCGCTGGTGCCTGTTATCCAGCCGCCTGTTATGAAGCTTTTGACAACCAAGAAGGAAAGACAAATCAAGATGGCGCAGCTTCGTCCGGTTTCCAAGCTGGAGAGAATCCTGTTCCCCATTGTAGTAACCATCGTGGTGAGTCTGATTCTTCCGACTACGGCTCCTCTGGTAGGTATGCTGATGTTAGGAAATCTGTTCAAGGAGTCCGGCGTGGTAAGACAGCTTACAGAAACAGCTTCCAATGCCCTGATGTACATTGTGGTTATCCTGCTTGGCACATCCGTAGGCGCGACCACCAGCGCAGAAGCTTTCTTGAACTGGAGTACGATTAAAATCGTAGGACTTGGTCTTGCAGCGTTTATATTTGGTACGGCAGCCGGCGTGCTGTTTGGCAAGTTGATGTGTGTACTGACGCATGGCAAGGTAAATCCGCTGATTGGTTCCGCAGGTGTGTCCGCAGTACCTATGGCGGCGCGTGTATCGCAGAAGGTTGGCTCTGAAGCCGACCCGACAAACTTCCTTCTGATGCATGCCATGGGACCTAATGTTGCGGGCGTTATCGGAACAGCCGTAGCTGCCGGTACCTTTATGGCAATCTACGGTGTATTTTAAAGCTGTGCACAGGTGGATGGCATGTCCGATGCCATGCTTACATGAGCAGCGGACAGGGCGTCCAACTGTGGAATAAGTAAGTATTTATATAAAAATTAGGAGGAATTAGGAAATGTCAGAAGCAAGACCGATTAAAATAACGGAAACTATATTGCGCGATGCGCATCAGTCCTTAATTGCAACCAGAATGCCGACCGAGCTTATGCTTCCCATTGTAGAGAAAATGGATAAAGTAGGTTATCATTCCGTGGAGTGCTGGGGCGGCGCGACCTTTGATGCATCCCTGCGCTTCCTGAAGGAAGACCCGTGGGACAGACTGAGAAAGCTGCGTGACGGATTTAAAAATACCAAGCTGCAGATGTTATTCAGAGGACAGAATATCTTAGGATACAGACCTTATGCAGATGACGTGGTGGACAGCTTTGTAGAGAAATCAGTGGCAAACGGAATCGATATTATCCGTATTTTTGACTGTATGAACGACCTTCGTAACCTGCAGGAGGCAGTAAATGCCACAAACAGGATTAAGGCGCGCGAGGGACGCGGACATGCGCAGATTGCCCTGTCCTATACTCTGGGAGACGCCTATACCATGGAATACTGGATTAATATGGCGAAAAAGATTGAGGAGATGGGAGCGGATTCCATCTGTATCAAGGATATGGCGGGACTTTTAGTTCCTTATAAGGCATCCGAGCTGATTAAGGAAATGAAAGCGGCGACGAAGCTTCCGATTCAGCTTCATACGCACTATACCTCCGGCGTGGCAGGCATGACTTACCTGAAGGCGGTTGAGGCAGGCGTAGATGTGATTGACTGTGCGATGTCACCCTTTGCAATGGGTACTTCACAGCCTGCAACTGAGGTTATGGTGGAAACCTTTAAGGGGACTCCCTATGATACCGGCTATGACCAGACTCTGCTTGCAGAGATTGCAGATTATTTCAGACCTTACAGGGATGAGTGCCTTGCAAACGGCCTCTTAAATCCCAAGGTTATGGGCGTGGATATCAAGACCCTGCTGTATCAGGTTCCCGGCGGCATGCTTTCCAATATGGTGAGCCAGCTTAAGGAGCAGAATGCAGAGGATAAATATTACGAAGTATTGCAGGAGATTCCCAGAGTCCGCAAGGATTTGGGTGAGCCGCCCCTTGTTACGCCGTCCTCACAGATTGTCGGCACACAGGCTGTATTTAATGTGCTGATGGGCGAAAGATACAAAATGGCAACCGACCAGACCAAGGATGTGCTGCGCGGCAAATACGGACAGACTGTAAAGCCTATGAGCCAGGAGGTTATCGACAAGGTTATTCCGGGCGAGGAGAGGATTACCTGCCGTCCGGCAGATTTGATTTCCAACGAGATGGAAAAGCTGGAATCCGAAATGGCAGAGTGGAAGCAGCAGGACGAGGATGTACTGTCCTACGCTTTATTCCCGCAGGTAGCAACAGATTTCTTCAAATACCGTCAGGCACAGCAGGAAAAGGTAGACCCTGCACAGGCAGATACCAAAAACGGTGCATATCCCGTGTAATGCGGTTACGGAAAGACAAAAGGAATGGGAAAATTTCCCATTCCTTTTGTCTTTCCGGCTTGACGGATTTATAGGAATAGATTAGAATAACAAGTGT
Organism: uncultured Lachnospiraceae bacterium; assembly: GCA_947177465.1. GTDB lineage: Bacteria > Bacillota > Clostridia > Lachnospirales > Lachnospiraceae > Acetatifactor. Next base: position 1,293 of record CAMWUP010000055.1, on the reverse strand, counting down.
TACGGTAATATAGTCGGGCAATATGAGGAGAAGGTACAATGGCAAGAAAAGAATCCGTTACCATGCAGGATATATTGGAAAATGCTTTTGCGATGACAAGGGAAGAAGGCTTTGCCAATGTGACAGCGAGAAAAGTGGCGGCAAGAGTGGGATGCTCCACACAGCCAATTTTCAGGGTGTACAAGAATATGGAAGAGCTGTGGGGAGAGGTTTATGAAAAGGCTGTTCTTTTCTTTCAGGATTACTATGACTTATTTCCGAGAACCGGCACGGTTCCTTTTTCCAATTTGGGAATGGCATATATTGCTTTTGCAAGAGAAGAAAAAAATCTGTTCAGACTTTTGTTTTTGTCAGAGCTTCCGGAAAAAAAGAGCCTGTACGAGATTTTAAACGGCGAGAAGGGTAATGTCCTTTTTGAAATCAATAAAGCGTCCGCAATGGGCTGCTCCAATCCACAGGGCATGTTTATGAGAATGTGGCTGTTTATCCATGGGGCGGCTTGTATGAGTCTGACAGGCGATTATGATTTGACGGACGCGGAAACCAAAAAACTGCTGGAACAGGAGTATGCAAATGGATAGTGGGCAGGACGTCATATCAAGAATCAATGCAGGTTACGTTTCGATGAGTAAAAGCCATAAGGCAATTGCAGGATACATAAGAGAACATTATGAACAAGCTGTGTTTATGACGGCGGCAAAGCTCGGCGCTGAGCTTGGTATCAGCGAGTCCACCGTGGTCCGCTTTGCTTCAGGGATAGGATACGACGGGTATCCGGAATTCCAAAAAGCGTTGGAAAACTGGGTGAGGGACAAGCTGAGTGTAGTACAGAAGATGGATGTAAAATACGGACGCAGCAGCCAGTCGGAAATTTTATCCTCCGTGCTGAACTCGGACATCGAAAAGATTCAGGATACGATTGCAAACCTTGACCCCAATGCTTTTGATATGGCGGTGAGCGCCATACTGGAGGCAGAAAATGTATATGTAATCGGACTCAGGAGCTGCGCTCCGCTTGCGGATTTTCTTCATTTTTACTTAAATATGGTGCGCGGTAATGTGACGCTATTAAATACGACCAGCATTAGCGAAACCTTTGAACAGATGATTCGGATAGATGAGAACGATGTGATGATTGGAATCAGCTTTCCCAGATACTCCATGCGGACTCTGAAAGCGCTGGAGTTTGCCAACGACAGAAATGCAAAGGTAATCAGCATCACAGACTCCATTCATTCCCCCATGTGCCTGTATTCCTCCATGAATCTTCTGGCGAGAAGCGATATGGTTTCC
>CAMWUP010000054.1 GCA_947177465.1 uncultured Lachnospiraceae bacterium | reverse complement strand
AACACCACGACAGTCACCAGCACTTCCCTTCGGTCTTTCGCAACAAACGCACAAACCGACATATTGTCTTCATACGGATTGCGCAAGCTATAGTAATTTCCCTCGTAAATAAGCTTCTGGTATTCCTTGTAGCTGTTTACTTGTTCTTTGATTTCCTCTTTTTCCGCCTCGCTCAGCTTATTCAAATCCAACTCATAGCCAAAGCTGCCTGCCATAGCAACCGTTCCCCTTGTCTTTAAAGAGGTCATCCGCCCTGTCTGATGGTTGGGTGCGGCCGATACATGGGAACCGACAGAAGAAGCCGGATAGAAAAAGCTCGTCCCGTACTGGATAAATGTCCTGTCATGCGCATCCGTATTGTCGCTGCACCATATCTGCGGACAATAATAAAGCATACCTGCGTCAAACCTGCCGCCGCCGCCGCTGCAGCCCTCAAACAGTACATCGGGAAATGCAGCCGTAAGCCTTTCCAGCAGCGCATACAGCCCCAGCACATATCTGTGCGGCATCTCCGTCTGCCGGCTTGCGGGAAGCGCCGCCGTATACCAGTCGCATATGCTCCGGTTCATATCCCACTTCACATATGCAATGCGATTGTCCGTAAGAATTTTGCTTATGGCGCAATACAGATACTCTACCACCTCTTCTTTGGACATATCCAGAACGAGCTGGTATCTGCCTCGCACCGGATTTCTCCCGGGAATCCGAATGACCCACTCCGGATGTGCCCTGTATAAATCGCTGTCCTCGGAGACTGCCTCCGGCTCAAACCATATGCCGAACTTCATGCCGAGACGATGGATTTTCTCCACAAGCCTGCCAAGCCCGCCCTGCAGCTTTTCTTCATTGACCTTCCAGTCACCCAGACCCGAAAAATCCGAATCCCGCCGACCAAACCACCCGTCGTCCAGCACCATCATATCCATTCCCAGACGGGAAGCCTGCTCCGCGATTTCCTCAATCTTTTTTTCATCAAACGCAAAATAAGTCGCCTCCCAGTTGTTAATCAGAACCGGTCTTCCCACCAACTGATACCTGCCCCTGCAGACATGCTCACGAATCATACTGTGAAAGCGGTGTGACAACTCTCCCATTCCCTGCTCCGAGCAGGAAAGAATTACCTCCGGCGCATAAAAGCACGCCTCCGGCTCCAATGTCCAGCTAAAGGTATCCGGATGGATTCCCATCACAAGACGCACCTGCTCTAACTGGTCGCGCTCTATCTGTGTCTGAAAGCTGCCGCTGTACATAAGCGCCGCGCCTATGCAGAAGCCGCTTGTCTCCGTACAGTCTCTTTCACACAAAAGCACCGACGGATTCTGCTGGTGGCTGGAGGTTCCCCTGGTACTGCCGCTTTCCTGAATACCGTGCAGCAGGGCTGCCCTTTCCGTCTGCCGCTCCATGGTGTGCCTCCCATGAAAATGTACCCACTCCCAGTCTCCGTACGGAATATCCAGACACAGGCTGTGCACTCTGTTTAAAACAACGTTCTCTTTCCCTTTATTTCTCACAAATACGCTTCTCGTAATCACATCCGACTGCGCAAGAACGCCGTAGCGTAAGCCCACCTCCACGCCGGATGCTGTGTCCTTCAGCATAATTGTAAGGGTTTCCGCCTCATCTTCTCCCGCATATACCGCGGGAAGCCCCGGTATTTTGTACTTCCCTTTCTCAATATGATATTCCTGAAACCGCAGCGCGAGAGCATTGCTCCCATCGGCATGGGTTACGGAGACTGCCGGCACGCGGAAATCTCCTTCCCCGACTGCCGCATATTCCAGCGGCAGCGTATTCAAGGAATAGGTTCTTTGGTTTTCTGCTTCATAAATATTACCCGCAAACCCGACGTCGGGATAATCCAGAAGATAATCCATACAGTCATCCGTCTTTGCGCCATACCATAAGTGATTTAAAACGCCGAAAGAGTCCACCTTCATCTGATAAAGCGTATTGGCGGTTTCCAAATGAAATACGCCGTTCTCCACTGAAATAGCCATATTTTTTCTATCCTTTCACTGCTCCGTTTGCAACGCCGTTTAATATCTGTTTCTGACAAATGATATAAAATACCAGAATCGGAATCAAGGCTAAAATATACGATGCAAAGGCAAGATTGTAATTTGTACCAAACTGCGTCTGGAAATTAAGCTGTGCCAGAGGCAGTGTATTCTGCCCCGTTCCGGACATAATCACCAACGGCGTCATCACGTCGTTCCATGTACCGAGCGCCGTCAGAATGGCAACCGTGGCATGCATCGGTCCCATCATCGGAAACACCACCTTCCAATAGGTTTTCCATGTGCTGGCGCCGTCAATGTCCGCCGCTTCCTCTAACGCCATCGGGATATTCTTAAGATACCCCGTGTAAAGCAGCACATTCATCGGCATATAAAATACAAGATACAACAGGATAACCCCCAGACGGTTTCCAAGTCCCATCTGTGCCGTCTGTTTTACCAAAGGCATCATCAGGATGGAAAAAGGAACGAACATACCGCTGACAATGTAGAGATAAATTAACCGGAAGCTCTTTTTCTCCACCATTGCCCTTCCAATCGCATAGCCTGCTATGGAATGAATCAGAATGGCGAGACCGATGGTTGCCAGCGTAATCAGAAGACTGTTTCCCAGTGAATGCCAGAAATCCGTAACCTCCATCGCCTGTTTAAAGTTATCCAGACTAAAACGGGCAGGAAATGACAATGCGCCCGCAACATCATTTGTCATCTCGCTCGGCTGCTTGAATGCAATGATAAACGCCATATACAACGGGAAAAATACAGTGATGGTTCCCAATATCAGCACAATGGTCAGCACCCAGTTTGTTTTCTGCGTTTCCTTTCTCATAACTGTTCCTCCTTCTTATTCATAAAGGTCATCTGGAAAATGGAAATTGCCACAATCACAACAAAGAAAACCACTGCATTTGCACTTTGGAAGCCAAATTGTCCGCCGTCCATACCATTGCGGTATATGAGGTAGGAAATAGATTCCGTGCTCTGTGCAGGACCGCCCTTTGTCAAAGACATAATCTGGTCAAATACCATCAGGAAATTCTTTGTGCTCAGCACCAGATTGATTGTCACAAAAGGCATTACAAGCGGGAAGGTAACGCTCCAGAACTCTTTCCATTTGCCTGCTCCGTCCAGCATACTTGCTTCATACACATCCTGCGGCACCGTCTGCAGACCCGAAATATAAATGATGGTATTCATGGCGACTGCCTGCCATACACCCACAATCAACACGCCGACCCACGCATATTTTTCACTTGCAAGAACGCTGTTCTGCAGAAAGCCGATGTGCAGCGTATTGCCGGCCGCCGGCAGAATATAGGTGAAAATAAAACTGAAAATATAACCGATAACCAGTCCGCCCAGAATGTTCGGTACAAAATAGATTCCCCTGAGAGCGCTCTTAAACCGTATCCGGCTGTTCAGACCAAGCGCCATAATCAGGCTCAGCACATTCACCAGCACCGTTCCCACTAACGCATATTTAAAGGTAAACAGATAACTTTTTCCCACTCTGGCGTCCGTGAACAAATCAATATAATTCCGAAAGCCCACATAGTCATAAGAACCATATCCTCTGTAATTGGTAAAGCTGTACACAATACCCTTCAGCATGGGCAGTGTGTTAAAAGTAAAGAATAAAATCAATACCGGAATGGTAACTGCCCAAAATGTCTTATACCGGTTCGTCATGCTCTTTTTCATTGCGCGCCCTCCATTTCCTTCTGATATTGCTGCACCTTTCGAATCAAATCCCTGTTATACCGCTTCCAGTCCGTATCGAAACGCGTCAGAAAAGTGTCCACAGAGTCCTCTCCACTATCCAGAAGGAAAGTCTGTATCATGGCATCGACGCTCATCTCACTGGGATAATGATGGTCCTGATAATCTGCCATTCTGTCGTTTTCAATATATTCTCTCATGCCCTCCAGCTCCGCCGGAATCGCAAAATCTCCTTCTTTGCAGGTAAGACCGCCCTGGTCGTCAAGATAAATCTGAATGGTTTCGTCTTCATACAGGAAACGGAGTACCTCATAGACCGCCTCTTTGTTCTCGCAGTCCTTCATCACGCAGAAATGCAAATCGATACCGGAATTCAAGACATTGTCCGCTTTATCTGCATTTGCCGGAAACGTAAAGGAACCAATATTCATCGTCGGGTTTACCTGCTTAATCTGCGGTATGGCATAACTGCCGATGGGATACATCGCCGACTGCCCTCGCGCAAAGGCAGTACATGCGTCGTTATAGCTGTAGGCATAAGGATTGGACTCCGCATAGCCGAGCAGCACTCTCATCTTTTCCGCAACCTCACGATAGGAGGCTGCAAAGGTCGTCTGTCCCATGTTTACCTGATTACAGGTGTCCGAATCAGACAGCCCCACGGCAAGCGCGTTCCACGGCGCCAGACATGTCCACGTGTCCTTATAACCCAAATACAGCGGCAGAATCCCTTCCGACTGGATTTCCTCACACAACGCCACAAATTCATCCCATGTATCCGGAATTTCCCAGCCGTGCTCCTCGAACATATCCTTGTTATACAAAATACCTGCCGCGTTCGCCGCATAGGGCAGAGCATAAACACCCTCCTGCGGAATAAACTCCAGCTCTTTTTCCATATCCAGATAGGACTGCTTCACCATTCCAAGCTCTGCCAAGTCCGAAATATCCATAAACAAATCGGCATCAAGGAAATTGGAATAGTTGATATCCCCACCGATTCCCACGATGTCAGGATAATCCTCCCTGATAAACCTTGTCTTCAGGATAGTCATGGCTTCATTTGGCGAGTTAATCGTCAAATGAATATCTTCATGAGTCTCGTTAAAGCGCTCTGCTATCTTTTCAAAAGCAGCTACTGCTTCCGGTTTGTAGGACACCAGTTCTACCTCAATCTTATTGTCCGGCGCGCCCTGCCCGCAGCCTGTAAGACCTAATGCTCCGGCTGCAATCCCTATCGCCGCAAGCAGCGTTTGGGCAATCTTTCTTTTTGACATACTTTCCTCTCCTCTCAATAAAATTCAGTTTCGTTTTTTACGTTAAATCCATTTTAACATACCAATTTGCAACTAATAAATAGCACTGTTTTTCATTTTTTATACCACAATGCTATTTTTTGTGCTATACTATCATATGATGACGCATTTTGGTATATTCTAGGCAATTGCGAAACGCCGGTTTCTGCAAATCAAATTGTGCAACTTGTACATTCCAATGAAAGGAGCTGCAGATGAACAATACTTTTTTCTACATATTTCCCAATGAGAATTTTATTGATTTGAGCATGTACCAATATGGCTATGAGCAGTGCGAACCGGGACATTCTTTCGGTCCCGTCACAAGAAACCATTACCTGTTCCACTATATAATCTCTGGCACCGGTACGCTTATGGCGGACAATGCCAAAGGCGAAACACAGACTTACCATATCAAGAGCGGACAGGGTTTTTTGATTTTTCCCGGGCAGATCAATACCTATTTTGCCGATAAGACGCTTCCATGGGAATATGTGTGGATTGAATTTGACGGCCTGCGGGTAAAAGAGGCTTTGGATTTGACAGGGCTTTCCCCAAACGCCCCCGTATACCGCCCGCACTCCAAGGATACGCGCGAACAGATGATGAACGAAATGCTGTACATTATTCATCACGCCAGGGAGACGCCCTTTCATCTCATCGGACATCTCTACCTCTTTCTGGATTATCTGACCCAGTCCGCAAAGATAACCGTACCGGTGCAAAGCAGTAAAATGAGCGACTATTACATGAAAGAAGCCATCAACTATATTGAGCAGAATTTTCAGAACAATATCACCATAGAAGATATCGCCGCTGTCTGCGGTATCAACCGAAGCTATTTTGGGAAAATTTTCCGAAACTCCATAGGACGCTCTCCACAGGAATTTTTGATGAATTACCGAATGGTAAAGGCTACAGAATTATTAAAGCTGACCTCCTTATCCATCGCAGAAATCGGCTCTGCTGTCGGATATGAAAATCAGCTTCATTTTTCGCGTGCATTTAAAACTGTCTATGGGATTTCCCCAAGGGAATGGCGAAACCGGCACAAATAAGCTTACTGCCTTCCTGCCAGCGCGCCTGCTATGTCCTCACGCATATCGAGAACCGCCTGTCTTGCGGCGTCGCCAAAATGCTCGCCGCCGAAAGAAGCATACTGTTCTTGTTTGTATGCCGCAATGATGCCGCGTGAAGAGTTGATAATTGCGCCCAGCCCGTCCTCGTTAAAGAAGTGAACCAAATCGGCTCCCCTGCCGCCCTGTGCACCGTACCCGGGCACCAGAATAAAGGTTTTCGGCATAAGACTGCGCAGAATTTTGCCCTGTTCGGGATAGGTCGCCCCCACTACGGCGCCCACATTGCTGTAGGAGCCGTCCGGCGCCATACAGTCCGCGCCCCACTCAGCCACCTTCTCCCCTACCAGTTCATACAATGCCCTGCCGTCCACAAGACGGTCCTGAAACTCGCCGCTGGAAGGATTAGAGGTCTTGACCAGAACAAAAATACCCTTATCCTCCTCCTTGCATACCTTGACAAAGGGCTTGATGCCATCTGAGCCAAGGTAAGGGTTGACTGTGATAAAGTCCTCGTCAAAGCCTTTGCAGACGTGTTCTCCAACCTTAACTGTACCGAGATGCCCTACCGCATAAGCCTCCGAAGTAGAACCGATGTCGCCGCGCTTGACGTCGCCAATGACAATCAGCCCCTTTTCCTTACAGTACTCCACTGTCTTTTCAAATACGGCAAGCCCCTCTAATCCAAACTGTTCATACATGGCAATCTGGGGTTTTACCGCCGGAATCAAATCATATACCGCATCCACAATCCCCTTGTTGTACTGCCAGACAGCCTCCGCCGCCCCTAAGAGCGTCTCGCCGCACTCCGCAAAAGCCTTCTCCTTGATATGCTCTGGAATATAACCAAGCATGGGGTCAAGCCCTACCACAATGGGAGCGTTTGTCTTTTTTATCTTATCTATCAGTTTTTCAATCATGCCGTAACCGTACCTTTCTCATTGTTATTTTAAATGGCTTCTTTGCAGATTGTACCATAGAACAGGGGCATGGCGCAATGTTTTGTGTGATATCCTTTTATCGCCCCTCAAAAGCCGGTCTGCATCCTCTCCGTCGCTATCTATTCTATAAAGTCTTTCATGGCTTCATCCACTTTCCTCTGATAATTTCTTTTTACCATTTCTACAGTACCCCATGTCAAAAGATAGATTGCCCACACAGCAATTAAACCGATAATCGCTTTTTTTATTCCTGCACAAACCTTCCGGTATTCCGCCCCGCTGATTCTATACAGCGCTTCCCTGTACTCCCTGCGGATAAGGAGGACCGTGTCCAAAAGCGCCTGCGCATCGATTTCTTCTGCGGCTTCCAGCTCTCTTACGGACTCCTCCGTCTGCTCCAGATTGTATTCCCAAAATCCTTTTGTAATACAAATCGGTGCATCCGTCAGCGTGTCGGCACTGATAAGCATATGCAAATCATACCGCTGCCACTCAATCATGCCGGAGGTTTTTATTTTACAGTTATCTGCAATTTTTTTGTCCACTTTTAAATAAACCTCTGTCATTCTAAAAGCATCGTGGTCGTTCCAAATATAAAAAATGCTATCCTGCTCATGCCACATTTTTTGCATACGCATGGAAATAAAATACTCTGCGCGCAGTCCGCCATATGCCTCATCAAAAAAGCGCTCCTGCAGTTCCCATACGGGCGAGTTCCCACCTAAGTTTTTCGGAAACAGGATATAAAAGAATAAGATAAAAAGGGTAAGCAGAAGAAGCAGTATGCCGGTTCTTTTCATTTATATTCTCCTCTATTTCTTTTCCAGCCTGAAAAAACGATATTCTATCTCTATCAGAATAGTGCCATCTGCGTCTATAATAAACCGATACCATTCCTCTTTATCTGCCAAATGTGCAGATAATCCAATATAGGGCGGCGTTATCGTGATAAATTCTCCGGCAATAAATCTTGTTACGTTGAATAGCATATCATCGTCCTCCAGAATAAAACTCAAATCTGTATAAGGCCCAAAATAAAGCAGGTTGTCCATTTCAACACGATATTCACTGCCCAAATATTTCTCTATGACCTCATCGGTATATTCCTGCAGTTTCTCCTGATACGCCTCTTCTCCTGCTTCCTCAAAATGCAAATCTCTTATGGTGCCTGCATATTCCGCCGCAACCCATTCTCCCTCAAGCAGATAAAAATACGCTTCCGCACATTCTTTATCCTGTTCACGATTTGCACGTACGACATCAGCCATCGGTATCTTTTGCACATCCTCCTCATATGCTACATTCCTGATTTCTCTTCCTTCCCCCAATTCTTCCCACATTTCATGCATAATCGCAGCAAATACATGGTTTTCCCTTACCCCTTCGTCTTCCAGATAGAATATATAGTCCGCGGCGCTGCCTTGTCCTAAAAGCGCTTTTTCATCGTGATATAATCTGCTTAAATATTCCGTATCCAACATTCGCGCAGCACTATGTAATACCGTACATTCATATTTGGTTTCTACGTGCATTCTACAATACATATGGTATCCTACAAATAAAGTAATAAGAAATAGTGCAATGCCCTTTATGAGCCATTTCACCTTCTTTGTTTTCGACAATTCGACACACTCCCTTTCTCTGAGGAACATTCCGCTTTCCCACACTATTTTTATTCCCTTTCCTCTTTGGAGACTCTTATGGCAAGCTCTGTGGCGTCAAGCTTTGTAAAGCGGGAATTTTCCCTGCATATTGTAAGCCATTCCAAATGCGATTCAATATCCCTGACATCCAGTTCCAACACCTTCCTCAAATTCACAAGCATGTGATAACCGATTCCCGACAGCTCGCAGGCATTTGTCTGTGCCGCATGGTAATACCGCAGCAGCCGTATCTCCTTATCCTTGTACCGCTTAAGTTTGTCCGAGCGCAGTTTTTGAAAATCCTCATAAGAGGTAAGCGCGCATAACGGAGGCAGGATATAGGTTTCAAAATCTTCTCCTATCTGCCTGCAGATATCTTCTATCGGCGTATCCGTGGGAAGATAGTCTTTATAACCGTCGATTTTATACATATCACCGGAATAATAAGGGGAAAGCATGCCGCAATACGGCAGAAAGTCAAACTGCTTCAAATCAAGCCCCTGATTGTACATCCACTGGTCTGAAAGCTTCTCCCTGATTTCATCCTTTTTAGACGCGCTGATGTAAAAACGAAAACCTGCCCCGTTTGCAATATCATTACATTGCGAATTTTGCATATGGATAATTATATATGCATCTTCTGTTTCTCGCCGCCAGTCCAAGCCCGAGGTGGAAAAGCCGCATTTTTTAAGCGCAGGCTTTATGACCTGCTTTACAACAATATCCCGCTTTTCCACAGGCCTGTAGCTTAATTCGCTCTCCAGTTTCTGCCGATAGCCCGAAATATCTTCCTCGGTTATATCCAGTTCCTCCCGCAAATCACCGGTATCGTAAGGCAGGTATTCCGGCGTGGAAGCCAGCTCAAAATACCGTATCACTCTCTCCTCTTTTGTCATCCCGTACTCCTTTCCCAAATCACATTAATGTCCTACTATATTATCAACAAACGGAGCTGACGTATTTAGGTAAAATAAGTAATTTCCATCCTCTGTTTGATATACATAACATTTCCATTCATCAAACTCATAGTATGCCGACATTTTATTCACGATTTCAGATTCCTGCATTTTTGTTGAAAATACGATAGCAGACAAACAATCCACATGATTTCCTGTTCCTGATGTGTTTCCCGTTTCCGAGTATACACTTATAATCTCAATGTCAGGAATTTCCTTTTCCAGATTTACCTGCAATTTATTTGTCTGCCGCCCTGTCGCAATATGATTTACACACATGCCAAAAATATCATATAATATATAAATTGTTATTACGATAACTGGCAAAAACAAAAGCGCCAGTCCTGTTCTTTTTAACCATTTCATAATTTACCTCCTGCACTTTTTCTTTTTATCACGAAACAAAGCAATACCACAATAAACAGCCATATGAGCAGCACTTTTATAT
>CAMWUP010000053.1 GCA_947177465.1 uncultured Lachnospiraceae bacterium | reverse complement strand
CCATCCATACCTTCCAAATCTTCTATTTTACCTCCGCTGATACGGACTGCCTCCTCGATTGCCCTGACCGACAGACTGCCCTCTGCCGCAAGCTCTTCCACCGTCACCTTGCGCCCGTAGTCTTCGGCAAGCTCCCGCGCCGCCTCTGCTACCTTGTTGACCTTGTCCGCAATCCGCCTGTCCTTTTTGCTCTCGGCGGCATTTTCCGCCACATAGCTCTCCATCGCCTCCATAATCTGCTTTGCCAGAAGTCTTTCCGCCCATGCCGCCTGCTGTGCGTCCTCCCGTACTGCAGCCTGTGCTTCGCCCAACCGCTTTACCCCTGCTGCCGCGGCAACATTTCCTTCGCCGATTAAGTCCTCCAGAAGCACGCCTTGTCCTGCATAGAGTCTCGCCATATCTGCAATTTGCGGCAGCAGAAGCTCCAGAAGCCTCGCCTGCGCCTCTTCCTTACCGGCGATTGCGCCCAGAAAAACGGCTTCTCTCTCCTCCCCACTGACAGCAGACAATCCGGAAATCTCCTCCAGATACAGCTTCAGATAGTTCTTTTCTTCACCAGACAGATTGTCATCGGCATCAAAGGGTTCACCCACGCCAATGCCGTTCTTCTTTAGATAATCACGCACCATATCCAGCTTTTCGGCTTCCAGATTAAAACCAACAAACGCTTCCCCGACCTGCTCCTCTGTCAAAAAGCTTCCCTGCTCTTTCGCAAGTGTCTTAAGCTCCGCCAGCCTGCCGGCAAACAATGCTTCTTTTTCCATACTCCCCTCCATATCGCTGCAAAGATTATTTCATTTCCGCCTATAAAACATGCTTATGGCTGAACAAATGCTCCTGACAATATTCGTAGTTGCCATTGCATTTGGAGCAAAACCTGAATTCCAGCTCGGGATGGGACTCATCCGTCCTGCCGCAAATGGCACATTTATGCTTTGTAACCGCTGTGCTCCTGCGCACCTCCCGCTTATACTCGTACTGCCGCTTCATCTGCTTCGGACTGCGGATAATACGATTCCTTGAAGTAAAGAAGAATACAATAAAGTTAAACAAAGAAGACAGTATGGCAATGCGTGAAAACAGGCTGAAATCTAATTGTATTGCCCCTAAAGGCGTCATGAAATTTCCTCTTGCTCCACCAATAAAATCAAAAGCAATAATTACTGCATAAACAATCCCCATCCATTTTACCTTGATGGGCACTAAAAACATCAGAAGTACCTGCACATCGGGGAACGTCGCTGCAAAAGCAAGGAAAATGGACATATTGATATAATATGTGCTAAAACACAGCGATGCCTGAGAAAAAATCACTTTTGCGTTGCCCGAAAGCATCCATGCCTCTCCATAAAAAAGATACCCCGCTCCCATGGCAATAAAGCTGCCTATCACAGTAAACAGCATACCCGAAAAAATATATACATTGTAGCGATAGGTGCCCCATGTACGCTCCAGCGTCGTTCCGATGGACCAGTAAAAATACAGCATAATCAGCGTTGTAAATATATTGCCCATGGAGGGCGGTACCAGTATCCAGCTCACCAGACGCCACACCTGTCCATGCAGTATCTCATAGGGATTTAACGTCAGAAAATACAGGAAATTGCTATTGATAAGCTGTATGATATATCCGACTGCATAGCACGCTATCAGTACCGTGGACAGATTCGGTATTGTGTATTTTCCGAATTTCTTTTCAAACCGACTCATTGGCTTCATATAAATCCTCCCGCTTGGGTCATTTCAATATAAACGACTGCATATATTCTAACATTCCTAATTTCCAAAGTAAACCAATCCGCCAATTTTTCATATAAATTTTGGAAAAGTTTTATATTTTCCCCTGTTTGCCGCAGATATTGTCTGCGGTACTGTAAATAATTTAAAAATCGAAAATTTTCAAATTATTTCCTGCCTATATTACAAAAGATTCATGTGTTGTTCGTTGCAATTTGTCGCTTCCTGTCGTATAATATACGTGTTTGTGCGGTCAGTTTTTTATCTGCACAGGAATAAAAAATAAAAAGGAATGATTCTTATGACATATACGCTTGGTATTGATATCGGCTCCACCACAGTCAAGATTGCAATTCTCGATGAACAGCATACCATTCTGTTCTCCGATTATGAGAGGCATTTTGCCAATATCAGAGAAACGCTTTCTTCCCTTTTGCAGAAAGCATATGACAAGCTGGGAAATATCACGGTACATCCCATGATTACCGGTTCCGGCGGTCTGACGCTTGCCAATCATTTAGGTGTTCCCTTTACCCAGGAGGTTATCGCTGTCGCTACCTCCTTAAAGGAGCTTGCCCCCCAGACGGATGTTGCCATCGAGCTCGGCGGAGAGGACGCCAAAATCATCTATTTTGAGGGCGGAAATGTAGAGCAGCGTATGAATGGTATCTGCGCCGGCGGCACCGGCTCTTTTATCGACCAGATGGCGTCCCTGATACAGACGGATGCATCCGGTCTTAATGAGTATGCCAAAAATTACCGCTCCCTATACACCATCGCCGCGCGCTGCGGCGTATTCGCCAAGACGGATATCCAGCCCCTCATCAACGAGGGCGCTACCAAGGAAGACTTATCCGCTTCCATTTTTCAGGCAGTGGTGAACCAGACCATCAGCGGTCTCGCCTGCGGCAAGCCCATCAGAGGACATGTTGCCTTTCTCGGCGGTCCCCTGCATTTTCTTTCCGAATTAAAAGCTGCCTTTATCCGCACTCTGAAATTAGATGAGGCGCATATTATAGATACGGATAATTCTCATCTTTTTGCGGCAATCGGTTCCGCCTTACATGCCAAGAAAGAAATTTTTTACACCATGGAGGAAATGGTGGGTAAGCTCTCCTCCGAAATCAAGATGGAGTTTGAGGTAGAGCGCATGGAGCCGCTCTTTGAAAATGAAGAGGCTTATCAGGCGTTTCAAGAGCGCCACAACAGACACCATGTAAAAACCGCAGACCTCGCCTCTTACAAGGGCGAAGCCTTCCTCGGCATCGATGCAGGCTCCACCACCACGAAGATTGCGCTGGTTTCCAAAGACGGAGAACTTCTCTACTCCTTCTACAGCGGCAATGACGGCAGCCCATTAAATACTGCAATTCGCTCCTTAAAGGAAATTTATTCCATTCTGCCAAAGGACGTTCAAATTGTGCGCGCCTGCTCTACAGGCTATGGGGAAGCGCTGATGAAGGCTGCTTTTCTGTTAGATGACGGGGAAGTGGAGACCGTTGCCCATTACTATGCCGCCGCCTTCTTCAACCCTGACGTGGATTGTATCCTCGATATCGGCGGGCAGGACATGAAATGCATCAAAATCAAAAACAATACCGTAGACAGCGTGCAGCTCAACGAGGCATGTTCCTCCGGCTGCGGCTCTTTTATCGAAACCTTCGCCAAGTCCTTAAACTATTCCGTACAGGATTTTGCCGACGCCGCTCTTTTTGCCCCGCATCCAATTGATTTGGGGACACGCTGTACGGTTTTCATGAATTCCAAGGTAAAACAGGCGCAGAAGGAAGGCGCTTCCGTCGCGGACATTTCTGCGGGGCTTGCCTACTCTGTGATTAAAAACGCCCTGTTTAAGGTTATCAAGGTTTCCGACGCCTCCTCCCTCGGCAAAAATATTGTCGTACAGGGTGGTACCTTCTACAATGACGCCGTTTTGAAAAGCTTTGAAAAGATTGCGGGCTGCGAGGCAGTCCGTCCGGATATTGCAGGTATCATGGGCGCGTTCGGCGCCGCACTCATTGCGAGAGAACGCTTTGAAGCGGGTTACGAAACCACCATGCTCTCCTTCCAAAAAATCTGCGAGCTGCAGTTTGAGACCAGCATGGCAAAATGCCGCGGCTGTACCAACAACTGCCGTCTTACCATCAACAAATTTTCCGGCGGCAGACAGTACATCTCCGGCAACCGCTGTGAGCGGGGTCTTGGCAAGGATAAAACCACAAGCGATGTGCCAAACCTGTTTGACTACAAGCTGAAACGCCTTTTTTCCTATGAACCGCTTTCTCCCGACAAGGCAAAGCGCGGACAGGTAGGTATTCCGAGAGTGCTCAATATGTACGAAAACTATCCCTTCTGGTTCACCTTCTTCACGAAGCTTGGGTATCAGGTTGTGCTTTCGCCTGCCTCCAACCGGAAGATTTACGAGCTGGGCATCGAGTCCATCCCCAGTGAATCTGAGTGCTACCCTGCCAAGCTGGCGCATGGACATGTCACATGGCTGATTAAACAGAATATACCCTTTATCTTCTATCCCGCTTTGTTTTACGAGCGCGATGAGGTCGAAGGCGCCAACAACCATTACAACTGCCCCATCGTCACCTCCTACTCTGAAAACATAAAAAACAATGTGGAGGAAATCGGACGGGGCGAGGTCGTATTCCGCAATCCCTTTATGTCCTTTAAATCTCCGGAGACAATTTCTGCGGCGCTTATAAAGGAATTTAAAGAGCTTCCCGCAGCAGAAATAAAGGAAGCGGTTGCTGCGGCATGGGCGGAGCAGTCTGCCGCAAGGGAGGATATGAAGAAAAAAGGCGAAGAGACGCTTCGCTGGATGCATGAAAACGGGAAACGCGGCATCGTTCTGGCAGGACGCCCCTACCATGTGGACCAGGAAATCAACCACGGAATCCCCGAATTGATTACCTCCTACGGTATCGCCGTTCTGACGGAAGATTCCATCTCCCATTTAGGCTCGCCTGAACGCCCGCTGATTGTTTCCGACCAGTGGATGTACCACTCCCGCCTCTACGCGGCGGCAAGCTATGTTAAGACCACCGAAGAGCTTGACCTGATTCAGTTAAACTCCTTCGGCTGCGGACTGGACGCCGTCACCACCGATCAAGTGAACGATATCCTTTCCGGCTCCGACAAGATATATACCTGTTTAAAAATCGACGAGGTAAACAATCTGGGTGCGGCACGCATCCGCATCCGCTCCCTTTTGTCTGCGCTCCGTGTCAGAGAAAAACAGGCAAAGCAGAGAACGTTACATTCCTCCGCCATTGAAAAGGTATCCTTTACAGAGGAAATGCGCAAAACTTATACGATACTCTGCCCGCAGATGTCCCCTATACATTTTGAAGTCTTAGCGCCTGCCTTCAATGCCTGCGGCTACAACTTTGTCGTATTAAACAACGATAACAAACACTCCGTGGATATGGGATTAAAATATGTCAACAACGACGCCTGCTACCCTTCTCTTCTGGTAGTGGGGCAGATTATGGAGGCGCTGCTTTCCGGCAAGTACGACTTAAACCGCACCGCCATCATTATGTCCCAGACAGGCGGCGGGTGCCGCGCGACCAACTACATCGGCTTTATCCGCCGTGCACTGGAAAAGGCGGATATGGCGCAGATACCCGTTATTTCCCTGAATCTGGCAGGTATTGAGAGCAATCCCGGGTTCCACTTAAATGCAGACATGCTGATGCGGGCTGCCTATGGCGCTGTCTTCGGCGATATCTTTATGCGCTGTGTCTACCGGATGCGCCCCTACGAAAAGGAAGCGGGAAGTGTCAATGCGGTTCACCAAAAATGGCTGAAAACTGCACAGGAATTTGTATCTGGCAAACATTTAAGCTTTTTCCGCTTTAACCGCCTTTGCCGCGAGATTGTGAGGGATTTTGACGCCATTCCCATTCATGAAGACTTAAAAAAGCCCCGCGTGGGTATTGTCGGGGAGATTCTGGTGAAGTTCTCTCCCGCCGGCAATAACCATCTTGTAGAGCTTTTGGAAGCAGAAGGTGCAGAAGCAGTTATGCCCGACCTCATCGACTTTATGCTCTACTGCTTTTACAACCAGATTTACAAGGCTGAGGAACTGGGCATGAGCAAGAAAGCGGCACGTATTTCCTCGCTCGGCATATGGGCGATTGAAAAGCTGCGCGGCGCAGCGGCAAAGGAACTCAAAAAGAGTCGGCATTTTACCCCGCCCGCCCATATACGCGATTTGGTAAAATACGCAGAGCCCATCGTATCCATCGGCAACCAGACCGGCGAGGGATGGTTCTTAACCGGTGAAATGGTAGAGATGATTCACAGCGGCGTACCCAATATCGTCTGCGCCCAGCCCTTCGGATGCCTGCCCAACCACGTGGTTGGCAAGGGCGTTATCAAGGAACTGCGCAGACAGTATCCGGCTTCCAACATTGTCGCCGTCGATTACGACCCGGGCGCCAGCGAGGTCAACCAGCTAAACCGCATCAAGCTTATGCTCTCCACTGCGGTTACGAATCTGGAATCTTAAAAGAGAAAAATTTTCACCCTATAAAAGGAGTTGCTGCAGCAACTCCTTTTATACTTTTACCGCTCCTCTTCTGGTAAGCAGCCATGCCAGCAGTAGTAAAACTGCGCTTATTGCCGCCATAATAAGTACCTGCAATATCCATGCCAAGTTTAAAAATCCTTTTCCAGCCCCTATCAGACACATGACAATCTTATTTTTGTCTGCAGCAGCCTGTTCTATGTAACTCAAAAACACGCAAATCAGCATGCCGCTTCCCCCCAAGCCCCACATAATCTTGTTTCCAAATTTCAGGAACAAAGCGCCAAGCAGCATACGCAGCACTGCCATCCCCAGCACATAACCGATTATCACGCGAAAATCAAAGAAAACCGTTTCCAACGCCTTGTATTCCACATCCTTGTATACCAGCCTTCCAACGCCTCTCTCCAAAACTGCAAATATCAGAATCGCCGCCATTCCTAAAAAATTGTTTATCACCGCAGTCACAAAGTTTGTGGCATAAAATTCTTTTCTGGTCCGTCCCATGGAAACCATCATATTAAAGCTTTCGACATAGCTCAGCATCCCCATTGTAATGCCTACCATCACGCAGCCGATAACTGCCATCAACGCTCCTAACAGAAACCATGTCCCCTCCTCTTCGCCCGCCATGCCGACCTTTACAATAAACAACATAAACAAGCTTCCCAAAAATCCAAATATAAGCACTATGGCAAGCTGTGCAAAAAGCTCTTCCCTGCAAAAAGCACCATGTGTTTTTATCTGCTCTCTCATCCTACTCCTCCTCAGACTCTGACTTCCATTTTCTTCACGTCTCTGGCATACAGCCAAATTGTAATGCCGTCTGCCGTCACGACTGCCATCACTGCCGCTGCCAAAACAGGCCAGCCCCATTTTTCTGACAACCCTAACCTTCCTGCCGCGTGCAATGCCGACAAAACATAAATGCCGAGCGCCCCTGTAATGAACACCACAACATAAAGAATCAGACTGACAACTTTTCCATATCGTAAAAATGCCCATCCTATAAGATTACACAAAGCCGCTGAAGCTGCCAGCAGCAGCACGCTGTTGAAAAACGACATGCCGCTTACCGCCTTTCCCGAAAAGATACCTGCGGCAATTATGATGCCGATTAGAAGCAGTCCCTCTACATGCAGCATGATTTCCATACCAATAAAGCTATCCCTTCTGGTGCTGCCCATGGACAGTGTAAGCGGCATGTGATTGTTTATCAGCGCCATCCCCAGAACTGCCATTAAAAGCAACATATATGTCGCCCCATACGCAGACATCGTCACGCAGAAGGAATGTAGAATACCGCCAATCTCATCTAATCCCGTCACAATGCTGATTATCAATACCATAACAATAATCGTCAATATCATCTGCCCTATCGTATAGCCCCAATATAACAAATTTCTCTTAATTCCATCCATATCGTCCACCTCTCTCTGACCTTACTCGCAGAGTAAATTTTATTCCTTGCACATCGCCACAAACACCTGCTGCAGATTGACCGGCTGCACGGACAGCTCTGCATTATCCTGCACATGCTCTCCCTCGTTAAGCAATACGGTTACGCCCTTGCTTCTTCCTATCTTTTCCTCATGCAGACAGTGCAGCCCCCTCGTTGCGGCATCTACCACGTCTTCCTTCCCGCTCACATGTCTGGCACGCTCTAAAAGCGCCTGCGTATCTTCTTTTAAGATAATCTGCCCCTTGTCCAGCATGATAACCTCTTCCAGAACATCGGACGCCTCCTCAATGATGTGGGTGGAAACGATAAAGGTGCGCCCACTCTCAGAAAATTCCTCAAGCAAGATGCGGTAAAAATACTCGCGCATCACTACGTCAAGTCCCGCCACCGGCTCATCCAAAAAGGTGTAGTCCGCTTTACTCGCCAGCGCAATTATGATAGTCAGCATGGAAAGCATACCCTTTGACAGCTTAATGACCTTCTTTTTCACGTCCAAATCAAATTCCTTTACCAGTCTGTCTGCCATCGCTTTATCCCAATTCGGTATATACCAGGAAGCTGCCCGCAGATAATCCTTTACCCTGCTGCCATTGCCCTGTCCGTTTGCTCCGATTGCGTTGATTTCTCTGGAAAAGCAGATGTGGTTCAACGCCTTTCTGTTCTCCCACACAGGCTCCTTCCCCAGCATAACCATTCCCGTACTCGCCGGATTCTGCGCGGATAGCATGGACAAACCCGTCGTCTTCCCCGCGCCGTTTCTTCCTATCAGACCGTATATTTTGCCCTTTTCCAATTCCAGATTTACATTCTTCAAAACTTCTTTTTTTCCATATACCTTTGTAATATTGCTGCACACTAATTTTTCATCTGTCATTTTATTTTCCAGCCCTTTCTCTATTTTCTGTTTCCGCCGTTTATTTGCTTTCCTCTATCATGACTACAAGTTCCTCTTTTGTAATGCCAATGCTTTTTGCTTCTTCCAAAAGCTTTTTGACATATTTATCAAAAAACTCGCTCTGTCTTCTCTTTTTTATTTTTGTTTTTGCACCTGTTTTTACAAACATGCCAATCCCTCTCTTCTTGTACAGAATTTCCTGCTCCACCAATATATTGATGCCCTTTGCCGCCGTAGCAGGATTGATTGCATAGAGCTTCGCCAGTTCATTTGTGCTCGGCACTCTTTCCTCCTCCAACAGGATATCCCGCAAAATATCGTTTTCCAGCATCTCGCTGATTTGCAGATAAATGGACTTTTCCTGTGTTAAAATTTCATTCACCAATTTTCCTCCTTTTCGTTTATTTCTATGGTGTTTTGCAGTGGTTTCCTGCTATTGCATTTTTACCATTGCACGCATGACATTGCGTGCTTTCCCTTATGTTCTTTCCATGGTAATTTCTTAATGCAGAAGTGCTTTGGTTTGTTACTTATGTAATTAACCATATCACCAATACACTCTGCTGTCAATAGGGGAAAGGGGAGTTTTTTTGTAAGTTTCTACAAGACAAATGGAGAGGCTCCGCACAAGTCACGCTGGGGGAAGCCCTATAGTCCGATTCTGACACACTCTCGCTCGGATAAAAACGTAGTGGACGCTAAGCTCGTGAAATACCTCGCTAAGCGCCAACGTTTTTATACGGTCTGAATCGGACTATAGGGCTTCTCCCGCTGCCTGGCTGCAAAAAACGCGCGTTTGATGCTGTTATACAGACTGTCGCTTATAAAAAATGTTATGAACATAATGCCTGCTTATCTACAAACACACGGCGTAAGCTCGTGTACCCGTGTGCGAGCCGCAGCTTTCAGCCATCAGGGGAGAGGTATGTCTGGGCAGACCGTTTAAAAACGTTGGCGCTTGGCGAGGTCACTCACGAGCCTAGCGTCCACTACGTTTTTATCCGAGCGAAAGCGCGTCTGCACAGACATACCGCTCCCCTGACGGCGTGACTTGCCGCCCCAGCACAAAGGCGCAAAGCCTGTCAACATAACAGACCTTGCGCCTATATTCACCCATTACAATATGCAGTTACAGCCGCCCTACGCCGTCTCAGCCCTGTGCAGCGGAAACGTCAGCGTCACCTTAAATAAATCCCCGTCCAGATAAATCTCAAACCTGCCGTTCTGCAGCTCCGTCAGGTTTTTGGCAATGGAAAGCCCAAGTCCGCTTCCCTCCGTGCTTCGGGACACATCTCCCCGTATGAAACGCTCCGTCAGCTCTTCCGCACGGATGTTTAGGGGCTGCGCGGAAATATTCTTGATGGAGAGCAGCACCTCATCTTTTCCTTCTGCTTGTGCTACATTGAGATAAATTCTTGTCCCCTCCAGTGCATATTTGTATATATTGTTAAACAAATTTTCTATTACACGCCAGATTCTGCGGCTATCGGCTTCAATGTAAAAAGCCTCGCCCTTACAG
>CAMWUP010000052.1 GCA_947177465.1 uncultured Lachnospiraceae bacterium | reverse complement strand
GCCGCTGCCACAGCCGGTAGATACATTTCTCTGCGCCGCCGTTGACGTTTCTGCCTCTCTTCCTTTTCTGCCGCCTTTTCTTTGGTAAGCGCCACCAGTTCTGCCGGCGCATGCACATGCCCCAGCTCTTTCTTATATTGCTCACAGCCATCCCATATATTCTCCGGCTCTTTTGATTGACTCATGGCTTCTCTCCCTTCAGCCTTATTTTCAATATCTCCCGTGCCCTGTAGAGGCGGGATTTCACTGTGGATTCTTTTTCCCCCAGAAGCTTTCCTATCTGCGCAATGGACATCTCCTCATAGTAAAACAGGTACACGGCGCTGCGATATTTTTCCGGAAGTTCCCTCACCGCCTGCAAAACCGGAGAATCTGCATTTTCCACCATCTCATAGACCTTCGCCGCCTTACTGTCTGCCTGTTCCTTGGCAGCCTCTTCCACAGAAGTTACCTTCCTGTTCCAAAAGCTTCGCTTCTGCTTTTTCGCACAGTTAATCGTCACCCTGATTAACCACGCCTTTAAGTGCTCTTCATTAGAAATTCTGTCACGGTAACGGACCAGCCGTAGAAACACCTCCTGAAAAATATCCTGTGCATCCTCCCTGTTTCCCGTCTCATTTACCGCTATCCGGTAAACCATATCCGCATATTTATCTATGATTTCATCCGTCTTAAGCCTTAGTGCGCCCATGTATTTTCTCCCGATAGTCTGCCTCAGTCCCGCCTGCCTTACACTCTGACAAAATTATATCCTATCGCAAGAATGATTCCAACTCTTTTTTGCTTTCTACTTCACCTTGCCGTTTGCAAGAATATTCTCCGCTACTTCCATTGTCTCTTCAAATTTCTCCGGAAAAGCTGTCACAATCATAACGGAAAAATAATTATCATCGGTAATCAAAAACATAACCGCTTCATTTGTTGTTTCTCCATATTCTGCCCTGAAGCTGAATTTCATTGCCTCCCCCAGACAGGTGCTTCCGTAGTATTCTATCTTCATATCTTCCATCGCATATCCGGCACTTTCCTGAAACTCTGCCATATACGCATCAATTGCTTCCTGACTTGACAGCATCTCCGTGATGTCTATCCCGTCATATCCCATATATTCATGGGATATGCTGATTCCACAGCCCGCTTCTGTCACGGAACCCTCCGGCGCAAAGGCATCCACTTCATAACCGTAACTGTAATCCGCTTCCCAGTCCTTCGGTATCTCAAACAATAAATATCCTATGGAAACCTTCATGGTATCGGGAACACCGGCGGCAATAAAATCGTCCAGCTTTTTCTGCGCCTCCTTTGCATCCCAGGCAATGTCAAAGCCGTAAAATTCCTCCAACTCAGCAAGCATTTCTTCCATATCATCCTTGACATCCATCATATTGATTTCTACTTCTACAAGCACCGTCTCATCGGCGGCATTTGTCAGATAATAAGTACAGTATATCGGTATATAGGAATCAACCCACTTATCATAGTAACAATATTTTGCCACACACCTCGCACCGTCTTCGGTTGTCTCAACCTTTGACAATTCCAAATCATATATATCGGCACTGTAGAATTCGTCGTATTTCATTTCTACGTAGTACTCCAGATTATCCTCCAGCGTATGCGTACTGTCATCCCACCGCAGATAGGGCGCCAAAGATACCTTCAGATTCACCCCGCGGCTATCGGCGTAGCCGGAGTTTTCATTCACACTGGCATAATCGCCAACAGGGAGAAATATTTTTAATTCCTTTTCCTCTGTGATACCTCTGTACTCGTCCGGCTTCAAAAACAAGGTTTCGCACTTCAGATAGGAAAAACCGTCATACTTCTCATCAAAATCACCGCCCAGCCTGACGTCTGAAAAAGAATTCCCATCCTCCGGTTCTGTTCTGTCCTCAGTTTTCCGGCTGCTCCCCCCGTCATCTCCTTTGCCTTCACTTTCGTCTTCTCTCTGTCCTCTGTCCCTCTCTTTCTCTGCTTCAGACTGTTTCGGATTATCTTGGTCTGTTACAACCGCTTCTTTTCCGCAAGCCCCCATGAACAATGCTGCCACCACAGTTAAAACTGCTAAAATCAATCTGTTTTTCAAGTTTTCTCCTTTCTCCCGTTCAGATGGTCAACTAAAGTTTATATAAGAAATACCCCTGAACGGCAAAAAAGGTTGCAGAATTTCATCGTTTTTTAATTTTTTTACAAAAAAACACATACCGAAGCGCCGCCTTTTTCACCGGACACCTGATATGTGTTTTCCTTTTTTACAAATTTGTACTATGAGAACTTATTTTACCACTCTGACACGGAATACGCCGTCTATTTTGCTGAGCTTCTCCACAATGTCTGCTGTCGCAGGACTTTCCACGTCTAACATGGTATATGCCACCTCTCCTCTGGACTTATTCATCATATCGCTGATATTGATACCGATTTCACCAAAACAGCCTGTAAATTTTGTAATCATATTAGCAATATTTTTATGGAATATAGCAATTCTGCCCGCATTGGTGCAGACTCCCATGTCGCAATTCGGATAGTTTACGCTGTTCTTGATAGTGCCGTTTTCCAAATATTCCATCATTTCCTTCACTGCCATAACCGCACAGTTATCCTCCGACTCCTCCGTGGAAGCGCCGAGATGGGGAATTACGATACAGCCCTTTTTGCCTGCAGTCACCGGATTGGGGAAATCCGTCACGTACTTGCGCACCTTGCCGCTCTCCAAGGCTTCCAGCACATCTTTCTCGTTCACAAGTAAATCTCTTGCAAAATTTAAGAGAACCACATCATCCTTCATCATATCGATTGCAGCCTTGTCAATCATACCCCTTGTGGAATCCAGAAGCGGCACATGGATGGTAATATAATCGCAGGACTTGTAGATATCCTCCACATTAATCACATGCTTTACATCCCTGCTCAGATTCCATGCTGCTTCCACGGATAGATACGGGTCATATCCATACACTTCCATGCCAAAATGCCTTGCAAGGTTGGCAACCTTAACACCGATTGCACCCAGACCGATTATACCTAATTTTTTGCCGTCAAGCTCCGTACCTGCAAAATTTTTCTTTTCCTTTTCTGCAGTTTTTGCAATATTTTCATCTGAAGCGTTCTCTTTCACCCATTCGATTCCGCCCATCACATCTCTTGCAGCAAGCAGCATACCGGCCAACACCAGCTCCTTCACGCCGTTAGCGTTCGCACCCGGCGTGTTAAATACGACAATGCCCTTCTCTGCGCAACGCTCTAACGGTATATTATTGACGCCTGCCCCTGCTCTCGCCACTGCAAGCAGACTGTCGGGAAACTCCGTCTCGTGCATGGAAGCACTTCTGACCAGTACGCCCTGTGCCTCCGCCATATTGTCAGTTTTCTGATATCCGTCTGTAAACTTAGATAACCCCACCTGTGAAATGGGATTCATACAATAATATTGAAACATTTTGATGCCCCTTTCCTGCATGACGCAGATTTTTCTTATGCTCCTGTATGATTCTTTTCAAAATCTTTCATAAAAGCAACCAGCTTTTCAACGCCCTCTATCGGCATTGCATTGTAGATGCTGGCGCGCATGCCGCCCACGCTCCTGTGCCCCTTCAGGTTCACAAAGCCTGCAGCAGCAGCCTCCTTGACAAACTCTGCGTCAAGCTCTTCGCTGCCAGTCACAAAAGGCACATTCATCAGAGAACGGTCTTCCTTTCTGACAGTTCCTTTGAAAAGGCTGCTCTCGTCAAGATAATCATAAAGAATCTTTGCCTTTTTCTCGTTGTGTTCCTTCATTGCTTCAAGTCCGCCCTGCTTCTTCAGCCACTTGAATACCTTACCGCAAATGTAGATGCCGTATGCCGGCGGCGTGTTGTAGAGGGATTCATTATCTGCATGTATTTTATACTTGAACATGGTGGGCGTACCCGGAAGTACCTCCTCCGTAATCAAATCTTCTCTGACAATCACGATAACCACACCGGCCGGCCCTATATTCTTCTGTACACCGCCATAGATAAGACCGTATTTCGTCACATCTACCGGCTCTGACAAAAAGCAGGAAGACACGTCTGCCACCAGCGTCTTGCCCTTTGTATTGGGAAGGGTTTTAAACTTCGTGCCGTAAATCGTATTGTTTTCACAGATATAGACATAATCCGCATCCTCACTGATAGGAAGGTCCGAACAGTCGGGTATGTAGGAAAAGGTCTCATCCTCGCTGCTTGCAATCTTATTTGCCTTGCCGTAGAGCGCCGCCTCCTGATATGCCTTTTTCGCCCATTGTCCGGTTACAATATAATCGGCAACCTTATTTTTCATCAGATTCATGGGAATCATGGCAAACTGGGAGCTTGCGCCGCCTTGCAGAAAGAGCACTTTATAGTTATCGGGAATCTGCATCAACTCCCGTAAATCAGCTTCCGCATCTTTGATAATCTTATCATAAACCTTGGAACGATGGCTCATCTCCATAACAGACATGCCGCTGCCCTGATAGTCGAGCATTTCCGCTGCCGCTTCCTTCAAAACTTCTTCTGGCAATACTGCCGGACCTGCCGAAAAATTATAAACTCGCACGTTTATACCTCCTCATAATCGTATGCGCCCGCTTCCGAAACAGTAAAACTGCTTTACTGCCTTGTGCTTCGGACATTTCTATCTATTTTAAACGCTGATTTCACTTTAGTCAACTGCATTGTTAAATTTTTTTCAATCCTGTACCAAAGTACCATAATAAAACACCCTTTTTTCATCAGTAAAACATTACCACAGGAACGCCGATTTCCAACATATCATAAAGCGTTGCCATCACCGCAGGCGGCACGTTGATACAGCCATGAGAACCGTTTGTCTTATAAATCTCTCCGCCGAAGCTTCCTCTCCACGAGGCATCGTGAATCCCAATGCCCCTGTTGACAGGCGCCCAGTATTTTACAAAGGATTCATAATCCGGTCCCCGCAGAATACGGTTGCGCTGCATGGCATAAACAAAATTGACACCTGATGGCGTTTTGTGCCCGCCGCTGATACTTCCGGTGACCACGTTCGTTTCTAACAGAAGCTCTCCCTCTTCATAGTAATAAAGCTTCTGCTCCGTCATATCGACCTCCACATAGGTATCTCCGATATCATCCCTGCCGCGCACACGCGCTTCTGCTTCATAGGCAGGAATGTGCACTTCTTCCGCATGGTCTGAAAGAGCCTGTATTAAATATTCGATTTCCGCCTCCCTGTCAATTTTGTTTCCGTAAGTGCCTCCCTCTACCGTCACAACATCGCCTCTGGTAGATTGAAAGCTTCTTGCGCTTCCCAAAGTATCATATTCCTGACAGAGGGAATCTATGAACGACTCCACAGCCTCTTCATCCAAAACCAGATTGCCCGCATCATCCAAAAGAAATCTGCCATTATCATCCAATGCAATAAAACCACTGACAATCTCCGGCGTCAGGGATACCTTTTCATCACCCATATCATACACAATGCTGCAACTCTGAAACGCCTCCACCTTTTCCCACAGTGCAAGCGTCTCATACATTTCCTCCGTATAGGGCAAGTCCTCATAACAGTCCGATATATCCACAAACGTCTTTCCCTGCCGCAAAGCCTCAGAAACCGCACTGTATGCCAATTCCAAATTAAGGACATGCTTCCTGCCGTCAAAAAGCTCGTATCCGGCTTCCTTACGAATTTCCACAATCTCACCAATCGCTTCGTCCGCAGGCAAAAGCCTGTCTGCAAGCACACCCTGCAGCAGCTCTCTCTCAAAAGACACCTTCGGCATAACGGAAGCATGTCCGCCGCCAAAGAGAGCGGTAATCCACAAAAAAGGATTCTGTCTGCTCTGTAGTTTCCTTAATTGACTGATATAGTCTATATTGACTGTAATCTCCTCATAAGAAATCACAAACTGTATCCCTTCATCCCCCTGTACCAAAAGGCTGTCACAGGGATACATCTCCTTTAATTCTTTATTTACCTCTTCTGCCGTTTTTCCTGTACAGTATATACCATTGATAAAGGTGCCGGGGGCAAATCGCCCCTGATAACAGAACCCTATCACGATATATAGAACACTCCCCAGACAAATCCCTGACAGCACGAAAAAACGCACAATGGTATTCATCCTTTTCCTCATATGTTCTATGTCACTTCCGTTTTTCAGGCTTTATTCAAATCGTCCTCGTCAAAAGCTTCGCTGATGGGCGCTCCCGCAGGCACCATCGGAAATACTTTATCATCCTCGTGAATCACACATTCGATTACCACAGGCGATTGCAGAGCTATTGCCCTCTCCAGCGCCGGCGCAAACTCTTCCTTTTTCGTCACCCTGATTGCCGTACAGCCGAGACCCTCCGATACTTTACAGAAATCCACCTTGTCGTTTAACACGGTCTGCGAATATCTGTGGTCGTAAAACAATGTCTGCCACTGGCGCACCATACCCAGCACGTGGTTGTTGATTATCACCTGTATAATCGGGATATTGTACCGGCTTGCCGTTGCAAGCTCGTTCATATTCATGCGGAAGCAGCCGTCGCCCGCAATATTGATACAGATTTTATCCGGCTGTCCTACCTTTGCACCGATACATGCGCCGAGTCCGTAGCCCATGGTACCGAGTCCGCCGGATGAAAGGAAGGTACGCGGCTTTGTATATTTATAGTACTGTGCCGCCCACATCTGATGCTGTCCGACGTCTGTACTGATAACCGCCTCTCCCTTTGTCACCCTGTCAATTTCCTCAATGACAAACGGGCAGGAAAGCTGCTCTGCATTGTATTTCAGCGGATATTTTTCCTTCAGCCCGCCGATGTGCGCCATCCACTCTGTATGCTCCTGCTTTCCAAGCCTTTTGTTCAACTCGCGCAGCACACATCTCAAATCGCCCGTCACGCTGGCATATGCCGGAATATTTTTTCCGATTTCCGCCGCATCGATATCAATGTGAAGCACCTTTGCATTTCGGGCAAAGGTCTTGGGATTGCCAATCACACGGTCGGAAAAACGTGCGCCGAGCGCAATCAGCAAATCACATTCACTGACGCCAAAATTGGAAGCTTTCGTTCCATGCATACCAATCATGCCCGTGTAACGGCCGCTGCGTCCGTCAAAAGCCCCCTTCCCCATCAGGGTATCGCAGACGGGCGCATCTATTTTTTCCGCAAACTCTGCTACCTCTTGCGATGCCTCAGAAATAATGGCGCCGCCGCCCAGATAGATAAAAGGCTTCTCTGCCTTTTCAATCAAGGAAACCGCTTCCTCCAAATCACTCTCTGTATAGCGGTTCACCAGCTCCACTTCTTTCGGGGAAACCGGCGTATATTCACAGGTATTGGCGGTAACATCCTTCGTAATATCTACCAGCACCGGACCGGGGCGTCCGCTCTTTGCAATCTGAAATGCTTTTCTGATGGTATCTGCCAGAATATTGACATCCTTTACGATATAGCCGTGCTTGGTAATCGGCATGGTAACGCCGGCGATGTCCACCTCCTGGAAGGTATCCTTGCCCAAAAGCGGCAGGTTGACATTGGCTGTAATCGCCACCATGGGCACCGAATCCATGTAAGCTGTCGCAATGCCCGTCACCAGATTAGTAGCGCCGGGTCCGCTGGTCGCCATGCAGACGCCGACCTTTCCGGTTGCCCTTGCATAGCCGTCCGCCGCATGGGAAGCGCCCTGCTCATGGGAAGTCAGTACATGCCGGATTTCATCGCTGTGTTTATAGAGTGCATCATAAATATTTAAAATCGTACCGCCCGGATAGCCGAACACAGTATCCACGCCCTGCTCCTTCAGACATTCTATTACGATTTCCGCACCTGTAAGCTGCATTAGTTCGTCCTCCTCGTCTTTTATCACTTTTTGCCGGGTATCTCCAGTATCGCACCGCGGTTTCCGCTGGTAACCAGCTCGCGGTAGCGTGCCAGGTAGCCGGTGGTAATCTTCGGCTCTCTTGGCTGCCAGGCAGCACGTCTTTTTTCCAGTTCATCATCAGAAAGCTTTACATTCAGCGTATTTTCTGGAATATTGATGCTGATTATATCGCCTTCTTCTATAAGGGCAATCGGACCTCCCACCGCTGCTTCCGGTGAAACGTGACCGATGGAAGCGCCTCTGGAAGCGCCTGAAAAGCGTCCGTCTGTAATCAGTGCCACACTGGAGCCCAGTCCCATGCCCGCGATTGCAGAAGTAGGATTTAACATTTCCCTCATGCCCGGACCGCCTTTCGGTCCCTCATAGCGGATGACTACAACATCGCCCGCCACGATTCTGCCGCCCTTAATCGCGTCAATCGCATCCTCCTCACAGTCAAACACCCTTGCAGGTCCCTCGTGCACCATCATCTCAGGGACAACGGCGGAGCGCTTTACCACTCCGGAATCCGGCGCCAGATTTCCCTTAAGCACCGCGATACCGCCGGTTGCAGAATAAGGATTCTCCACCGGACGGATAACCGTTTCGTCCTTGTTGACAGCCGAAGCAATGTTTTCTCCCACCGTCTTTCCGGTGACGGTGAGCAAATCCAGCTTCAGAAGGTTTCGTTTGGAAAGCTCCTTCATTACCGCGTATACGCCGCCTGCCTCATTCAAATCCTCCATGTAGGTAGGACCTGCGGGCGCAAGGTGGCATAGATTCGGCGTCTTTGCCGAAAGCTCGTTCGCAATATCCAGATTCAAATCCACACCTGCTTCATGGGCGATTGCCGGCAGGTGCAGCATGGTATTGGTAGAACAGCCCAGCGCCATATCAACGGTGAGCGCATTCATAAAAGCATCCTCTGTCATAATGTCACGAGGCTTGATATCCTTCTCCACCAGCTCCATAATTTTCATGCCCGCCTGCTTTGCAAGACGGATTCTTTCCGAGTAAACGGCCGGAATGGTGCCATTACCGCGAAGTCCCATGCCGATTGCCTCTGTCAGGCAGTTCATGGAATTTGCCGTATACATGCCGGAGCAGGAGCCGCAGGTAGGGCATACCTTCTCCTCATACTCACAAAGCTCCTCCATTGTCATGGTGCCTGCCGCAACGCTTCCTACCGCCTCAAACATGGCAGAAAGACTCTTTTTCTCACCCTTTACCCTGCCGGCAAGCATGGGACCTCCGGACACGAAAATAGTGGGAATATTCAGCCTTGCCGCTGCCATCAGAAGCCCCGGCACATTCTTATCACAGTTGGGAATACACACCAGTCCGTCAAAACCATGTGCAACAGCCATACACTCCGTGCTGTCTGCAATCAAATCCCTTGTCACAAGGGAATACTTCATGCCGATATGGCCCATGGCAATCCCGTCGCAGACAGCAATTGCAGGAAACATAACCGGCGTACCGCCGGCCATTGCCACGCCCATTTTGACGGCGTCTGCAATTTTATCCAAATTCATATGCCCCGGCACAATCTCATTGTATGAGCTCACAATACCGATAAGCGGTCTTCTTCTCTCCTCCTCGGTATAGCCGAGTGCATTAAACAAACTTCTGTGGGGTGCCTGTCCGGTCCCTGTCTTTACGGAATCACTTTTCATATCTGCTCCTATCTGCCTGCATATACAGGCGTCTGATTTTTCTATATACGCTCCGCAATTAAAGTTCCCATCTCGGAGCAGCTTACCTGCTTACAGCCGAACGACATAATATCGCCTGTCCGATAGCCTTCTGAGAGCACTTTCTTAACCGCCGCTTCCACCGCGCCTGCCGCCTCGTCCAAATCAAAGCTGAAACGCAGCATCATGGCGGCGCTTAAAATGGTTGCTATGGGATTTGCTATATTCTTCCCCGCAATATCCGGCGCTGAACCGTGGCTCGGCTCATAAAGCCCGAACTTCGTGTCGTTTAAGGATGCGGAAGCCAGCATACCGATGGAACCGGTTACCATGCTTGCCTCGTCGGAGAGAATATCACCAAACATGTTTTCTGTCAGAATCACATCAAACTGCGCCGGATTCTTGACAAGCTGCATCGCACAGTTGTCCACCAGCATATGCTCTAACGTAACCTCAGGATAGTTTTCCGCCACTTCCTCCACAACCTTTCTCCAAAGTCTGGAAGAATCGAGCACATTCGCCTTATCCACACTTGTGACCTTCTTTTTTCGTTTCATGGCAATTTCAAAGCCCTTTATGGCGATTCTTTTGATTTCGTTC
The DNA here is from genome assembly GCA_947177465.1 of uncultured Lachnospiraceae bacterium. GTDB lineage: Bacteria > Bacillota > Clostridia > Lachnospirales > Lachnospiraceae > Acetatifactor. Next base: position 72 of record CAMWUP010000052.1, on the reverse strand, counting down.
TCATCATAGGTAAGGGTATCCGTCGCTTTTCTGACGCCGTCTTCCACCACCGTCCTGCGCTCCCCGAAATAC
>CAMWUP010000051.1 GCA_947177465.1 uncultured Lachnospiraceae bacterium | reverse complement strand
CCATATGAGCAGCCCTTTTATATCATTTAAAATATAGTCCTGTAATTTCCAGTTTTGGTTTATCTTGGAATTGGGGTGTGCGTTGTCGTCATACGCTATGGAGGCAACAAAAACATTGAACACCGCAACAATAGAATAAGGAATTGTGCAAGGAATGAGCCACCAGTATTTTAAGGTTTTCTTTCTTATTTTACTCCAGATTGCTATGAAACTTGCGAAAACAGAAAACAGGAACAGCCCTATATAAAGCCTTATCATAATATCCGTATATGTTTCAATATTCATCGTAATCTCCTCACGACTGCTGCCTCTCAAAATTCACATCTTCGCTTTTAAAATAGTTACCACCTTTTTACACAGACTACGGCAGTGCGTTCGCGCTACCCAGATTCCCAGAACATAGACTGCGGCAGAGCAGGTAAAATAAAGAATATTGCCTGCCAAAGCGCCTGCACAGACGCATATTCCACAAAAGAAAGTCCACCAAACCAGGGAGAACAAATATCCCCATGTTCTGCTGTAAAACAAATCGCAAATACATCTCCCTTCTTTCTCAAGCACTATCATATGTATCTGCGGACACAGCATGTCATGCCTTCCTTTGGATAAATAGGTAAAAGAAATGATATTTTCTTTCACCTCTACGCGATGCGCTTTTTTGCTCATGACGCCAAAATCAAAAATCCGATTTTCCGCTACAATGTCTCTTACCTTTTCCTCGATTTCCGCCTTGCTTAGCTTCGTTTCTAATTTATCTATATAATACAGTTTTCTCATTTTTGTCTTTTATCCCCTTAAAGGAATATCACCATTCCTGCCTTGTCAGTCATTTTTTGCTTATATAAGAAATACCCCCGAATCGCCAAAAAGGTTGCATATTTCTTAATTTGGGCAAAAAATTATGCAACTGCCAAACTGTTTCATACAACTTGGTGGCTGCATAATTTTACGCAATCTAATTTATCAACAACATTTTCATGCTATCCCATACTTCTTAAAGATAAGATTCAACTCTTCCCTACTGATTTTCCCTGCTAGATAATAGCCTTTTGCACTTGCTTCTACCGCTTCAAAAAGAAGATCGAACTGAAGCCAGTCACCCGCATCATAGTACTCCTGCAATTCTTTAAAGTCTCTCTGCAAGCCGGCCGGAAGACTTTCCGGCAAAATGATTTCTTTATCGTTATACATACCTTCTCTGCCTTTCTTCTCTCATGCAAATTCTCCATGCCAAAACACTTTTTCACAGGCAACGTGCCCAGAATGTTAGATTTCAATCTACTTCTATACCACATTCTTTTTACACGCCGGTGATTTTCTGATAAAGCGGAAGAAACATGTTGTTATACCTGTACTCTATGATTGTACAATAAAATTTTTTCTGTACTTCTGTCAAAACAGGAATCTCCCATATCAGCCCGCCGATTTTAGAAAGAGAATCTCCCATTGCCGGAACAATTCTTTCCACAGCTCTTGTACATGCAGCATATTCCATGCTTTCCATAACATGATAAGGATTTATTTTTTTGCCCTCTAATTCAAAAATACACCTACGCCCCCTATAACTTTCTGTCTCCATTTTTTTTCATCAGACAGAACCTCCAACATCTTTTCCTCATCCCATTTACAATTCAGGCAATTACCATTATCATATACAGGAGCAAGACGTTTATTGCCATCCTTGTCCAGAATAATTCCCCAGTTACTATTATTCCTATCCGGATTTCCCAGTAAGGCATCTACTACAAACATATTCCAAAAGTGTTCTTCAACATCCGGTATACTCTTTAAGAAAGGATGGGACTGTATTGTCATCAGTATCTCATACAAATCAGCACCCACTCCATTCGTCTCGTTTCCACTGGAATCCAAAAAATGTGGTTCAAAGGTCACTTTGATTTTATCGAATTCGTATAATCTCTCTCCCTCCTCCAAAAAATCCTTACAGGCAACAACTATCTTTCCATTTCTCTTACCTAATATTGTTTCATGTACTGCAAAGCCAAGTGTTTGGTTTCAAAATATAATTTTTCCCTTGGTAGCAAACGCCCATTTTTCTTCCGGCAGTTCCGCCGTACATTCTCTGATTCTGTTCATATCCATTAAAATCCGCCAAATCCATACCCACACCTCATTTCATATATCATTTAACCATATGAACAAACATTCCGCAATGCTTTTAGAATATTTTGTTTCCATTTGTTCCTTACTTAAGAAGTACCCCATGGAAGCCAAAAAGGTTGCACACGCCTTTTTTTTATTTTATACTACTAAGGAAACGCAGACGAAAGCGTTCCTGAACATGATAGAGAAAGGACCCTGCCGCTTATGCTGAACCATTTTTTAACCATACCTACTTTAGACGCCAGTATCTGGTCATTTATTCTTTGCACCGCCGCCTCTCTGTTTTTTGGTGTGCTGGTGGCGCTGCTGCATATGTATAAAAACAGTTACAGTAAGAATTTTGTCCTGACGCTTGTTATCCTTCCTGTCATTGTGCAGTCTGTGATTATGCTGGTCAACGGTAATCTGGGGACCGGCGTTGCCGTGCTCGGCGCGTTCAGCCTGATTCGGTTCCGCTCCGCAGAGGGCAACTCGCGTGAAATCACCAGTCTCTTTCTTGCCATGTCCATCGGGCTTGCCACAGGGCTCGGCAGCATCGGGATTGCCGGACTGCTGCTCCTTGCAGTGGGCGCCGCCATTCTCGTCATACACGCGCTGCCCTTTCAGGGAAAGAAGGAAAATGCAAGGCTGCTTACCATTTTGATACCGAGGGATATGGATTATGAGAAAGTATTTGTCGATGTATTTGCCGGGTATACAAAATCCGCGCGGCTCATCAAGGTTGATGACGGCGGCGCGGACTCTTCCTGTGAATTGCAGTACCTTATATACTTAAAAACAAATGATAATACAAAAGCTTTTCTTGATGATATTCGCCGCCTCAACGGAAATCAACCCGTTTCCCTGCGGCTGCTCCCCGCCATCCGCGGCGGGCTGTAAGCCTTATTGTACCAGCCTTTTCAGAAGCGGAATCCGAAGCAGCACCGCAGATACCAGCCCCGACAGAACCACGGTGCAGACCGTCAGAAGCGGAATGGACAACAACGGCGTGCACAGAGACGTCTTAATGCCAATGCTTTCAAACAGGATAATCGCCAGCGGATGTAAAAGATAAGTGCCAAAGACAATGCCCGCCAGAAAACCAAGTATTTTTCCTGTTTTTTCGGAATGAGCCGCCATTTTGTCGATGGACTGTCCTGCCACAAAAATCGCGGCTGCAGTGAAAAAGGTGGTTGCGGCAAGGGGTGTGTTCACATGGAAGGAAAGCTGCCCCGTAGCGCGGGCATCCAGCGTTCCCAAAACACATGCCAAAAGAAAACTGAGTCCGCCTGCTATATAGAAAGCGAGCCGCCTCTTTTCTGTGATTTCTTCCCGCCAGTTGTGCAGATAGTGTCCCAACACAAAATATCCAAGGTATCCGCTAAACAGATAAAAATCATTAGAAGCAAAAAAATCCACCAGCAGATATTTAAACTTAAATTCATAGTGGAGCAGCGTCGGCACGAAAAGCGCCGTAATGAAAAATACACAGATAAAGTACCGGCATATCTTCTTTTCCGCAAATCCTTTTTTCACAAAGGGCACCGCCATATAGAGTATGGCAATCATGGGCAGATACCAAAGATGGTAATACCCCCTCTGCTGAATCAGCGCCAGAACCACATCATTTTTGATGTTGGAAAGCGTAAAGCTTTCCCCTTTTTCCAACATGGCAACAACCTGATAAAATGCTTTCCAGATATAGTACAGGACAAAGAAATGCAGCGTCTTGTGCAAAAGCAGCGTCTTTAAATCCGTCTCCCGCTCCTGCCGCAAAGCAAGCGCGCCGCTTATCATAACAAAAAGCGCCACGCCGGAAAAGGCAAGACAATTAAAGGCATTGGTAACAGCAAATGCCGCACCATCCACAGGCAGGCTTTCAATCTGCTGTGCCGAAATATGCACCATAACCACTAAAATACCCGCTATGACGCGAACCAAATCAAGATATGCAATCCGTTCTCTTTGCAAAATAATCTCCTCCGTCCAGAATCCCCGCGATAATCTGCCCTGCCTGCTTTGCTGCGTCCGTCGAAACACAGACCATAAACCGGTCGCGGCACTGCAGATACCGCTGCATTTTAATCTCGATGCCCTGCATAATAAGGCTGCTCGTCACCATGCCGATTCCACGGCTGCTTATCTCCTCGCCTACGATGCAGAGCAGTGCCATCTCTCTCTCGATGAAAGTATTTATCTTACTCATGGTCTGTCGCAGCAAAACCAGAAAACCGCTTAATTTTCCGTATTCTGATTCCCGTATGACAATCGCAAGCCAGTCGATATTAATCGCAATACATTCACAAGGAATCCGACATTCCTCCAGCAACTCAAAGATTCTGCAGACACCTTTTTTGTCCTTTGCCAGCTTTTCTCTCTCGATGGTAATCCGAAATACCGCCATCTCTCTAATTTCATTTTTCATCCGCCACTCCAACGCGCCGTTTATTTTTTGAAAAAAGGCAAAAACCGACAATCTAAGCGGTTTTTGCCTGATAGAAGCCTTTGCAAAACGGAATCTGCCGCCTTAAACAGCCACCATACCCTCTGCATACTTCTTTATATTGGAAACGTTCACATATTTTTTGTGACTGCCGTCATTTACTACAACCAGCGTCGGCGCCTGCATCACGCCGTAGCGCTGTGCCAGCTCTATATTTTCCTCCGCGTCGATAAGCACGTAGCTTTCCCCGCGCAGATACTCCTTCGCCGCCTTGCAGTTGGGACAGGTCTTGGTCGTAAAAAGATACTTGACATTTTCCGGCGTCCTGACGGAAACTTCCACATCCGCAGCATAATTGGAAAGCGTTACGATTGCGCCCATGGGACGTTTCAGCACAGAATTGGCAACGTCATATTCCGTCCTGTTCGCATATTCCTGCAGCTTGCCGTCGTTCCAGTTCTGCACAGGTCTGTAATAGCCTGTGATACGGCTGTAAATTTCCGTGCGCTGTCCGCAGTGAGGACATTCCTTTACCTCTCCCGCCAGATAGCCGTGCTCCCTGCAAATGGAATAGGTCGGCGAAAGCGTATAATACGGCAGCTTGTAATTTTCAGCGATAGTCTTTACCAGATTTGCCGCCGCCTTCCAGTCAGGCAGCTTTTCTCCGAGAAATGCGTGGAACACGGTTCCCGAGGTATACAGGGTCTGCAGCTCGTCCTGAATATCCAGCGCGTCAAAAATATCGGTGGTAAAGTCTACCGGCAGATGGGAAGAATTGGTATAGTAAGGGGTATCTCCCAGCCTGCCTGCCGTCTTGATTGCCGGCCAGCGCTTCTTGTCGTGCTTGGCGAGACGGTACGTGGTGCTCTCTGCAGGCGTCGCCTCCAGATTGTACAAATCTCCGTACTGCTCCTGATAGTCGGACAGTCTGCTGCGCATATGGTTCAATACCTCTTTGGTAAATTCCTGCGTCCTCTTATCCGTCATATCGGCTCTGAGCCAGTTGGCATTTAATCCAACCTCGTTCATGCCAATCAGTCCGATGGTGGAAAAATGATTTTCAAAGCTGCCCAAATAACGCTTGGTGTAGGGGTAAAGCCCTTCATCCAGCAGCTTCGTGATAACGCCTCTCTTTACCTTGAGGGAACGCGCCGCCACGTCCATCATATGATTCAGCCTTGCAAAAAACTCATCCCTGCCGGAGGAAAGATACGCAATCCGCGGCATATTAATCGTCACAACGCCAACGCTTCCCGTGCTCTCACCCGAACCGAAAAAGCCGCCTGTCTTTTTTCTAAGCTCACGCAAATCAAGTCGCAGACGACAGCACATACTCCTCACGTCGGAGGGCTGCATGTCCGAATTGATATAGTTGGAAAAATACGGCGTACCGTACTTTGCTGTCATTTCAAATAAAAGCCTGTTATTTTCATTGTCAGACCAGTCAAAATCCCTTGTGATGGAATAGGTCGGAATAGGATACTGGAAACCGCGTCCGTTGGAATCCCCTTCAATCATGGTTTCGATAAACGCCTTGTTTACCATATCCATCTCTTTTTTGCAGTCCTTGTATCTGAAATCCATCTCCTGTCCGCCCACGATAGCAGGAAGCTCCGCCAAATCGTCCGGCACGGTCCAGTCTAACGTAATATTGGAGAAAGGCGCCTGCGTCCCCCAGCGGCTCGGCGTATTGACGCCGTAGATAAACGCCTCTATACACTTCTTTACTTCCGCATAGCTTAAATTATCCGCCTTTACAAAGGGCGCAAGATAAGTATCAAAGGAAGAAAAAGCCTGTGCGCCCGCCCATTCATTCTGCATAATACCCAGAAAATTGACCATCTGGTTGCAGAGCACGGACAGATGCTTTGCCGGTGCGGAGGTGATTTTTCCGGTGATGCCTCCCAGCCCCTCCTTGATAAGCTGCTTTAAAGACCAGCCTGCACAATAGCCTGTCAGCATGGACAAATCATGGATATGAATATCCGCATTGCGGTGTGCATCGGCAATTTCCTGGTCATAAATTTCAGAAAGCCAGTAATTGGCAGTAACCGCTCCGGAATTGCTTAAAATAAGACCCCCCACGGAATAAGTAACCGTGGAATTTTCCTTGACACGCCAGTCCTCAACCTTGACATAGCTATTGACAACATCTTTATAATCTAAAATGGTAGACTTCATGGTACGCATTTTTTCGCGCTGCTTACGATACAGGATATAAGCCTTTGCCACTTCCTCGTAGCCGGCCTGTCCCAGCACACGCTCTACGCTGTCCTGAATATCCTCCACCTGTACGGCGTTGTCCTTCACCTTACTCTGAAAGTCCGCCGAAACACGCAGCGCAAGCAAATCCACGATATCATTGCTGTACTGCATCTGTGTGGCGTTAAACGCCTTCATAATGGCGTCGTTAATCTTTGTCAGCGTAAAGTCTACTTTCTCCCCATCTCTCTTTATTACCTGAAACACCTAAGAACCTCCCTTTCAAAGCGATAGTATCAGTGTATCATCTATCAGGGGCAAAGTCAACGCAAAATACCATATCTTGTGTACCAAACTTTTCACACACGCAAAATATGCAGTTCATGCAAGGCTCTCGTGGCCGCAACATACTGGAGTTTCGCGGTTTTCGGGTCTTGTACCTTATTCTCTTCAGGCGGATTCCACAAAATTACCACGTCAAATTCCAGTCCCTTTGTCATACGCACCGGAAGGATATTTACCCCATCCAGCCACTTCCCTACCCAGTCCGCCTCCGCCTCGTCCCGGCATATGACGGCAATGCTGCCATATCCCTCTTTTCCGGCGGCTTCCACAATGCCCTGTGCACGCTTATACATCGCCTCCTCGTCCGCCTCCCTGTATGTCTGCACCGGTATGCCATGACGGATAACCGGCTCAATCCGATAGCGGCCAAAAGAAGCCTTCTCCAAAATTCTGCCCGCATATTCCGAGATTTCGATGGTATTGCGATAGCTCTTCTTTAAAAGACGGAAGCTGTCACGTTCCCCCGTCAGCACCCATTTTTTCATATCCTCCCAGTCGTTCATGCCCGTCTCATAATTGATGTTCTGGGAGACGTCGCCCATAATGGTAAAATAACACGCCGGCAGCACCTTCCGCAGTACATAGTAGAGCGTAACGCCGAAGTCCTGTGCCTCATCAATAAAAACCTGTCCGAATTCCTCGTCTTCCTTTTTTTGCTTTACGCGGTAATAAATCAGCACCATCGCCGCCACATCATAAATATCATATTCTCCTGCAGCCGCCCTTTTTTCATGAGCTGCCAAATCAACTGCCTGCGGAAATTCCTCTGCATAAGCTGTAAGAAATTCCTGATATAAAGCGCAGACACTTTTTTCCACCGCCTGATTTTTGTAATGGTTTTTGTACTCCCTGCATTTTTTTATAAAATAATCCTTTTCTCCCTCTGGCGTTAAAAATTTCAACCTTGTCCTCACCCGCTCATCCAGTGTCACAAGCAGCCTGTAAATACTGTACTCCGGATTTTCCTCCCGAAGCCGTTCAATGCCGCTCCTGCTGAGAACCATGCCAAGCGCTTTGTCCGTAAGCTCCTTCGCTGCAACCTTTTCCTCCCGCAGACGCAGAAGCCAAAGCTCCAGACGCAGCATAAAATCCATGCGGCTCCGCACCACAGCGTCCGGCAGCGGCTCCGCCAGCTTCTGCTTTTTTGTCCACTCCTTTTTCAGAAGATGGGTGAGCATTGCATCCATGCGCTTCTGTTTCACATCATGCACATCCAATTCCGGCAGACCGCTTGTGATATAGGAAAGCAGCAAATCGTTGCCGCCGATAATACAGAATTCATTGGAGGTGAAGCGCTCCTTGTAATTATAGAGAATATAGGAAATCCGGTGCATTGCCACCGTGGTCTTGCCGCTTCCCGCCACCCCCTGTACCAGAATATTTTTAAAGGGGGATTCCCTGATAATTTCATTCTGCTCCTTCTGTATGGTGGCGATAATATCTCCCAGCACCGCGTCCTTATTTTTGGAGAGGTACTGCACTAAAAGCGCATCATTTGCCGCCACATCGCTGTCGTAATACCCTTTCAGAATACCCTTGTCCACATCATAGGTTCTCTTTAAATGCAGGCAGATGGGTATCTCGGGACTCTCCATGCCGTTTCCGGAAGCCTTCTCCGGCAGACGGTAGCTCCCGTCCCCAATTTCGTTCTCATAATAGACGCTTGAAATCGGCGCGCGCCAGTCTGCAACCACAACATCCGTCTTATTGCGAAAGATACCGTTCTTCCCTATATAAACCTTTTCCTCCCTGTCCATCTCCTTATCCAGATAGTCGATTCTGCCAAAGTAAGGATTTTCATAGGCGGCGCGGTTTTTCTGAAGCTGGTTGGCAGCGTGTTCTTCCAGACTCGCGCTGGTCATCATCTGGTTATAGAGCTCCACGTCGCCGCCCTGCATTGCCTTAAAGAGCTCCTGTGTCTTTGCGTGTCTTTCTTCAAATTCTGCCTCATATTTTACGGTATTCTCTAAAATCAGCTTCCGGCACTCGTCAAAGTGGCGCTGCTCTTCCTGCCGTTCTTTATTCATCTGATGACCTCCTCGTGGTTTTTGGGTGCGTGTCAGTTCCATATGTGGTGCAGGTTTTTGTGTATTGCAAGTTCCATGTATTGCAAGTTCCATGTATTGCAAGTTTTTGTGTGTTGTCCTAGGCACGCCGTTGCGTCAGCGGATTCCCAAGTCGCCGCACTCTCGCTCGACAAGAAACGTAGTGGACGCTAGGCTCGTGAGGAACCTCGCCAAGCGCCAACGTTTCTTAACGGGCTCCTTCGGGATTCCTCTGACGCAACGGCTGTCTACGACAAGCGCAGATTGTTTATATCAAAGCGAACATGTTAATTTACACCTTTCATGTTATTTACAGCTAAGCCGTGCTTTGTGTAACACGCTTTGCCGTGTTCAGCCGATGGGGAGGGATATGTCTATGCAGACCGTATAAAAACGCCGGCACTTAGGCGCTGTTCTTTAGCGCCTTATGTACCGCTGCGTTTTTATACGAGCGAGAGCGCGTCTGCACAGACATATCCCTCCCTCCGGCGGCGTGCCTTGCCGCAAAACTCCCCTTTACATCTATAAAACTGCTTCATGGAACCTGAACTGATACGACTGATAAGAGTATACAGAAAAAAATAAAATATTACTAGACTTTTATTTTAGAGTGTGATATAGTGTACATACGGGTTGTGCCTAAAATTCCGCTTCGAATTTTAGGCACGTTTTTAATGCAATTCCGTTATGTTAAAAAGAGAGAACCAACGACCGCAATTCGCCGTTTTAGCCATTCTGCTCCGCATATTCTTCCTGCAAGTCCTCTGCAAGATAGGCATCGCTCATGTAGCGCATGTCCGATATGCCGTTTTTTACAATATTAAATACCTTGTCATTAGCAACGCCACCCATGACATGACAATTCTTCAAATAGGAATTTGCACGAGAGACTGTATATATATGATTCCTAATATGTTTCCATTTGCCCACATAGCATATTATAAAACCCAAATCGCTCATAAAACGGTTTCAAGCATTCTTCATAAACCACTGAAATCATGTAGATACGCTTTTCCTTCAGATATTCAATCATTTTACCCATCAGGTCTGTGCCAATCCCTTTGCCTTGGTAATCCGGACAAACCATTAAATCCTGAATATAAGCATCTGTTACCCCATTTGATACACTATCAATATACCCAATCAGTTTATCATCTTCATAAA
>CAMWUP010000050.1 GCA_947177465.1 uncultured Lachnospiraceae bacterium | reverse complement strand
CGAAAATTAAAATTTTAAATTCCACTCCCTAATCATACAGTGGAATTTACCTCTGCATAAGTGGAGTTTACTCTTTCACATATCAGTGTTATACTCTCCATACCCTCCTGACAGCAGCAGAAGGAGGTTCCTCATGAGCAGATACATACCAGGCAACCACAAACACCTTACCCTTGATGACCGTAAGTATATTGAACATTCCTTAAACCAAGGCCTCTCTTTCAAAGAGATCGCCAAGTATCTGTGCAAAGACCCTGCCACCATCTCCAAAGAGGTCAGGGCACACCGGCTCAGTGACTGGTACCATAAAGGCACTTTCTATAACGCCCACAACTTCTGTATCCACCGCTACCGTTGCAGGAAGACTAACGTTTGCCGTAAGATCATCCTCTGCGATGTGAAGTGCGCTTCCTGTCCTACCTGTAACCAGACCTGCCCTGACTTTGTAAGGGAACGCTGTGTCCGTCTTGATAAGGCACCTTATGTCTGCAACGGATGCACCAAGGCAATAAACCACTGTACCATCGCCCATAAATACTGCTACGATGCAAAGTTTGCTGACAGGAAGTACCGGGAACTCCTTACCGGTTCCCGGTCAGGTATCAGCATGACAAAGCATGAGCTTCGACAGAAGGATATGCTCATCTCCCCGCTGATCTCACAGGGACAGTCCCCTTATCAGATCATTACAAACCACCCCGAACTGGATATGTCCGTCAGGACTCTTTATACCTATCTGGATGAGGGCCTTTTTACAGCAAGGAACATCGATCTGAAACGGAAAGTCAAGTTCAAACCGCGTAAGTGTCACAATACACAGATCAAAGACCGCACCGTCTTTCAGGGAAGGATGTATACTGACTTCCAGGCACTTTCCCCTGACCACTGGACGGAGATGGATACCGTACACTCCTCAAATGAGTCAAAAAAGGTACTCCTGACCTTCTTTTTAAAACGGGAAAAATTCTTTCTTGCCTTCCTGATGAACCGCTGTACAAAGGGCGCTGTCCGTGCCGTATTCGACCGTCTGGAAAAGAAGATTGGCACTTATGATTTCCTGTGCCTTTTTCATACCCTCCTGACTGACAGGGGCTCCGAGTTCGGTGACCCTGATGCTCTGGAGACAGGCATAAACGGCATAGAGAGGACTAACATCTATTACTGTGACCCCATGCGCAGCGGACAGAAGGGCGGCGTTGAAAATGCCCATACCATGCTCCGCATGATATTGCCTAAAGGCACAAGTTTTGAATTCCTTACCCAGTGGGATGTGAACCTGATCGTAAACCATATCAATTCCACTCCCCGGGAGAGTCTTTCGGGAAAGACACCCTATACTGCCGCACTGGAAGTATACGGTGAAGATGTCCTGAGAGCACTTCAGCTTAGGCCGGTCGATCCTGATGAAGTCAACCTGACACCTAAGCTGATCAAATATAACCGTTAACAATCTTACAAAACCTGCTGTCAGGATGGAATTCAGATCTTCACATTTTTATCATGCTGCCGGTGGAATTTAGTCCAGCACACTAACTCTCCAGCGGTCTGTTTTCCATACCCCAAAATCAGATATCTCGTAAGAAGCTGTTTTGATTATAACAAAAATCAGGCAATTTGACTCCTAAAAATATCTATTTTCGTATAAATTTTAAAGTACAGTGGAATTTACTTCTGCACTGGAAATTAAAATTTCAAGTCAGCTTTTTTTCAATTTGCTGTCCTGCAATCACACAACTTTCTCTTGACTTAAATACGAAATCAGATTATAATCTCTTTCATTCAGTATGAAATCGGATTCATATTAAAAATTCAAAAATATATGCGCCGACATTATAGATTTTCAAAACGGAGCGGAAACGAGGGCTGATATGGCAAATCAACAGGGACGGGAACTAAAAGAATTTAACCGTATATACAGAGAAATGGACTGGCTTTACCACACGCTTGCACTTCACGCGGGTCTGTCTGACAGCGCCATGTTTATTTTATATGCCTTGGCAGAAATGGGAGGCGGCTGTCTGCAAAAAGATATCGCCACTACCTATGGCATCAGCAGACAGACCATCAATTCTGCCACCAAAAAGCTGCGGCAGGAAGGCATTATCACTTTGACACGCGGCAGAAAACGCGACATGCATATGCATTTGACTGCCGCCGGAGAACAACTCGTCAAAGAAAAGATTTTTCCTATCATAGAGTTGGAAAACCGCAGTTTTTCCCTTATGTCCCCCGAGGAATGTGAAACATTACTCAAGCTGACGGAAAAATATTATCTTATTTTTAAGGAGCTATGTACTGATATTTATATAAAAAAGAGAGAGGAACTATGAAAAACAGAATACAATTATCAGACCATTTTACTTATAAAAAATTAATTCATTATGTTATTTCTCCCATTATCATGATGGTTTTCAGTTCTATGTACAGCATTGTAGATGGCTTTTTTGTTTCCAACTATGTGGGAAAAACACCTTTTGCCGCTGTAAACCTGATTATGCCGGTCCTCATGGGACTGGGCAGCATCGGCTATATGCTTGGAACCGGCGGAAGCGCCATTGTCGCGCAAATGCTCGGTGAGGGAAAGCGTGAGCTGGCAAACTGTTATTTTTCCATGTTGATTTACGTCACGGCAGGCGTCAGCCTGCTCCTGTCAGCCATCGGCTTTATATGGATACGACAGATTTCCTCTATGCTGGGTGCTGAAGGCGAGCTTTTGGAATACTGTGTAATTTATGGCAGAATTCTCTTTGTATCCCAGACCGGCTTTATTTTGCAGAATGTGTTTCAAAGCTTTTTCCCAACTGCGGAAAAACCTGACTTAAGCCTAAAAATCTCTGTCGCTGCCGGACTCAGCAATATCCTGTTAGATTACTTGTTTATCGCCGTACTGCACATGGGTATCGCGGGAGCGGCGCTCGCCACCGCGATTGGACAGCTTATTGGAGGCATTGTTCCGCTGTTTTACTTTGCCGGTAAGAACGGCAGCCTGCTGAGACTGACCAAAACCTCCCTAAAACGGCGTGTTCTTCTCAAAGCCTGTACCAACGGTTCCTCAGAGATGGTGACAAACCTTTCCGCCTCCGTCATCAATATTTTATATAATTTCCAGCTTATGAAGCTTGCGGGAGAAAACGGCGTCGCCGCCTATGGCGTTATTATGTACGTAAACTTTATTTTTATGGCCGTTTTTCTCGGATATTCCATCGGCAGCGCGCCGCTTGTCAGCTATCATTACGGAGCGGGAAATCAGCAGGAGCTTAAAAACCTGTTTAAAAAGGGCCTGTTTCTGATGAGTGCATCGGGATTTATACTTATGCTGCTGGCGGAGCTTACCTCCTCCGGTCTGGTAACTATCTTTGCCAGCTATGACGCGGATTTGTTTGCCATGACCTGCCGCGGCTTCAGACTGTACTCCCTTGCTTTTATTGTGATGGGTGTAAATGTATGGGGTTCTTCTTTTTTTACCGCTCTGGGCGATGGTTTTGTGTCCGCTTTCATTTCCTTTTTCCGGACATTCCTGTTTCAGATAGCCGCCATATTGCTTCTGCCATACTTTTTCGGTCTGGATGGCATATGGCTTGCCATCGTTGCCGCCGAGCTGCTTGCTCTTGCCATTACGCTGATGTTTTTTGCCACAAAAAAGAAGCGCTATTATTACGCTTAAAAGCGTAAAATTCTTGACACCTTGCGCCTATCGGCATTATCATGAATACACCTAAAAACACGAGGAGGTCCTACCATTATAAAGACGGCGGAACCGTCGAGCACAGAGCAGATACTGGGCTTCGAAGTATTTAATAATGTGAATTACGATTAAATTTAAAAATATTCTTTACATAATCAAAACATTCGCGTATGATACTAGTATAAGAGTAATCATACTCTAAAAAGCGGTGTACCCTACCATAAGTGGGAGTCAAAAAAGCGGTGTACCCTACCATAAAGTGGGAGCTAAAAAAGCAAAAGGGTCAGGTTTGAGGTCTGACCCTTTTATCACTTCTAATTTTTCTTTACAAGGAGTATTCTGATTATGAACTTTTCTTTTGTCCCAATTCGGCTTTGTGTGTTCGGATGAATAATTATTCAATATGACAAATCCAGCTTTAAGGAGGGCCTAGCATGAAAAGAATTATGGTATCTGTTGCAATATTCATAGTGGTTTTTATCGTTTCATACGTAGGACTTTGTTATTTAGTTCCTGGGTTGAGGATCAAACTGGCTGCTGATGCGGTGACCTATTTTAAAGAAAGCATACGCCACATGATTTTTCTAAAAAGCGTCATATCTTTAGCCATTGGGTCTGTTCTTGCCAGTTCGTTCTACCTTGTAGCGAAAAGGGAAGTCTAGTTGACAATGGTATTTTATACACTGGAAACACAAAAACGAATTGGGATTTTCTTTTTACCGCATCAACGCAGATTACTGCGATTTTTTAAGAAACGCCGATCCCCGTGTCCCTTATACCATGCAGGATAAATCCATTCGTCCATTTGTCGGCATCGTTTTCTCTCTAAATGCCTATCATTATTATGCCCCACTGACTTCTCCCAAACCAAAGCATCTTCGCATGAAAAATCAAGTGGATTTTTTGAAAATAAACGGCGGCACATGGGGCGCCATCAATTTTAATAATATGATACCGGTGCATAATGCCTGTCTGCTAAAGGTTACAATCAAAATATTTCCCTCCGACGCTCAGCCAGAGGTTGCCTACAAAAATCTTTTAGCCAATCAGTTATCCTGGTGCAATTCTCACAAGAATACCATTGTCACACACGCTGGAAAGCTTTACCATATTATCAAACAGGGAAACGGCAGAAAGGAGCTGACCGCCCGTTGCTGCAATTTCCCTGTTGATGAAGCACAGTATTTATCTTATTGTCAAATCCACAATCTTCCTATTTCGCTTCCTTGCCAATCTTCATGGTAAGTCCGATTCTCTTCTTCGCCACATCCACGGCAAGCACCTGCACTTCTACAATATCGCCGATGCCGACAGCCTCCAGTGGATGCTTGATAAATTTATCCGTAATCTGGGAAATGTGCACCAGTCCATCCTGATGGACGCCGATATCCACAAACACACCGAAATCTATCACGTTGCGGACCGTGCCTTTTAAAACCATACCGGGCTTTAAGTCCTTCATGTCAAGCACATCGCTCCGCAGAATGGGCGCGGGCATGCTTTCGCGTGGGTCTCTCGCCGGCTTTTCCAGCTCTTTCATGATATCCGTCAGGGTGATTTCTCCTATGCCAAGCTCCAGCGCCAGCTTTTTCTTGTCGCCGATTCTCTTTTCAATGCTGCCTGCTGCCTCTTGTTTTGCAGAAGCGTTTTCCTTTTTCACACCATTATCTTCTAATACAATGCCGCCCATCGCCTGCGCAAGCGCTCTTCCCATTGCCGTGCCCGTATTTCTTACCTGAATAGTCTTTTTTGTATTTCCGTTCCTGCCGCCGGCCGCTTTTTTGTTATCCGCTTTGGAAGCCGCGCCCTGAGCGCTTCTGCCGGAGGGCTTCTCTGCTGCCGCCTTCTTCTGCGCCTGTTTCACGTCCTCCATGGACATTCCAAGCTTGTCAAGGAGCTTCATTGCCGCCTCGTAGGATTCGGGATGGACGCTGGTAGCGTCTAACGGGTTTTCTCCATCCTGTATCCGCAAAAAACCGGCGCACTGCTCAAACGCCTTAGGTCCCAGCTTCGCAACCTTAAGAAGCTGCTGCCGGTTGGTAAAGCGCCCGTTTTTCTCTCTGTAATCCACAATATTTTTGGCAATCGTCTTGCTGATGCCCGAAATATATTCAAGCAGGGATACGGATGCAGTATTCAAATCGACGCCTACCTTGTTCACACAGTCCTCCACCACGCCGCCCAAGGTTTCTCCCAGCTTCTTTTGGTTCATATCGTGCTGATACTGCCCGACGCCGATGGATTTCGGGTCTATTTTTACAAGCTCTGCAAGAGGATCCTGCAGCCGCCTCGCAATGGAAGCAGCGCTTCTCTGTCCTACGTCAAAATTGGGAAACTCCTCCGTTGCCAGCTTGCTTGCCGAATATACGGAGGCGCCCGCTTCATTTACAATGACGTACTGCACCGGCATATCAAGCTCCTTTATCATTTCCACAATAACCTGCTCGGACTCTCTGGAAGCCGTGCCGTTTCCCACAGAAATCAGGGAAACGCCGTACTTTTTAATCAGCTTTTTAACCTCTGCTTTTGCTTCCGTCACTTTGTTTTGCGGCGCGGTCGGATACACCACCTTCGTGTCAAGCACTTTGCCCGTTGCATCCACAACGGCAAGCTTACAGCCTGTCCTGAACGCCGGGTCCCAGCCAAGTACTACCCTGCCTGCAATCGGCGGCTGCATAAGAAGCTGCTCCAGGTTTTTACCAAACACAGTAATCGCGCCATCCTCCGCACGTTCCGTCAGTTCATTGCGGACTTCTCTTTCAATCGCAGGCGCTATTAAACGGTCATAGGCATCCTGTACCACCTCCTGCAAAACAGGCGTCGTATATGCATTGTCACTTGTAATTATCTTTTTCTCCAAATACCGGATGATACGCTCCGACGGTGCATTGACCTTAACGTTCAATACCTTCTCATTTTCCCCGCGGTTCAGGGCAAGAATCCTGTGTCCTGCGATTTTCTTTACAGGCTCCTCAAAATTGTAGTACATCTCATAGACGCTCTCCGCCTTTTCGTCCTTTGCCGTGGAAGTGATGCTGCCCTCCTCCATGGTGGCGTTGCGGATGTAGAGACGATGCTCCGCCTCGTCGGAGATACTCTCCGCTATAATATCCTTTGCGCCCTGCAGCGCCTCTTCCGCACTATTTACGCGTTTTTCCTCAGGAACCGTCTCGTTGGAAATATATTTTCCTGCTTCCTCCGATAGGGGCGCTGCCGCTTCCTGCTTTAAGATATATTCCGCAAGACCGCCCAGCCCTTTTTCCTTTGCAACGCTGGCGCGGGTCTTTCTCTTTGGACGGTAGGGACGGTACAAATCCTCCACCACTACCAGCGTTTCTGCTGCCTGAATTTTTTCTTTCAACTCATCAGTAAGCTGTCCCTGCTCCTCTATGCTGTGAAGCACCTGTTCTTTCTTTTCTTCTAGATTGCGAAGGTAGGTAAGCCTCTCATGCAGATTGCGAAGCTGCTCGTCGTCAAGAGAGCCTGTCGCTTCCTTTCTGTAGCGGGATATAAAGGGAATCGTGTTGCCCTCGTCAATCAGCTTGACTGCCGCCTCCACCTGCCACTTCTGCACTTTAAGCTCTTCCGTAATTTTTTTCATAATATCCATGGTGATTTATCCTCCCGGGGTGCCCCCTCTTTCTCTGGAAACGATATAACGCCCAGACACTATTGCCATTATACCGAAAAATCACCGCGCTTTCAATGAAAAATTACTGTGTGGCCCTCATGGCTTCCAGATAGTGCCTTAAGCCGAAGTGCCTCGTAAGCAATTTTATAAAGTTTAATTTGTAAAATGCTGCAAGAAGTGTTACACTTATGTTGAAAAAGAATTTTATAAACGCTTTGTACGAGGGAGTTATCAATATGGACAGCAGAAATGGACAAAATGGGGGGTATCCGCCGGAAGGCTGGCAACAGCCGCAGGGAGGTTATTACTATCAGCCTTGCCGCTCTGAGCAGAAAAATGCTTTTGCCACCGCCGCTATGATTTTAGGTATTATCTCACTTTGCTCTCTTATCACCATATATTTGGCGCTGCCCATCGGAGCGCTTTCCATTTTATTTGTCATTCTCTCCAGGCGACGGGGCAGCCGGATGGCAACGCAGGCTCTAATCGGTCTCTCCACCTCGCTGACAAGCATGATTATCAGTGGTTTTATTTTAATTACAAGTGCTATCTTTTTCATTCAGGCTATAAATCCTGAGAACAGGGATTCTATCAATCTGCTGTTCGAAAGCAGTTACGGCTATGATTTTAACGAATATATGCAGAATTATCTTGACAAGATAGAGCAGACCTATGGCAAAGATGCCAGTGACAGCATCGGACGGCTTTTCGGAATAGAATAATTTTAACAATAACAAATCTTGTAACAGGAGGGATTTTATGAGTCTATCGATTGGAAATTACACACAAGCCGGTTATGCTTCTCCCCTTGACACGAAGCCGCAGCTTGCGGGTATGCCTGAGGAGGCTAAAAAGGGACAGCCGGGAAATGAGGGCGAATGTCAGACCTGTAAAAACCGCAAATATCAGGATGGTTCGGACGAAATGGTTTCCTTCAAATCCGCCGCCCATATTTCTGCCACCGCCGCTGCATCCGTTGTCCGCTCCCACGAGCAGGAGCATGTGACAAATGCGTTTACGGACGCTGCTACCAAAAACGGCAAGGTTTTAAACGCTTCCGTCACCCTGCATACAAGCGTATGCCCTGAGTGCGGACGTACCTATGTTTCAGGCGGCACCACAAACACACAGATAAAATATTATAATGAAGACAATCCATATCAGCAGGAACTGAAAAGCGCCGACAGAGCCAAATACGAAGGTCTGCATTTTGATGCTGCCGTTTAAGGAGTTTACTTATGAATATGTATGCATCCAGCGCGCAGCTTAAGGATAAAGCCAAGGGGTATCTGACAGGACACTATGGGCTGCTGATTGGTATTTTGATTATTACGGAACTGATTTCCTCCGTACTGGACAGATTTATTCCCTTATCTGCAAGCACCGCCGGCTATATCCTGTCCGTCGCGATTGCTTTTCTCGTTTCCGTTTTTATGGGCGTATTCAATGTAGGAACGGCTTTGGTTTACCTAAAATTCGCCACCGGCAATACTGCCTCCCTGAGCGACATTTTTTATGGTTTTTTTAATCATCTGGAAAAGGCGCTTAAGATTTCTCTGGTGATGAATGTGCTGAGTCTTATCCTCACACTTTCTTACTCTGTGCCATACCGGATATATCTTATGAGCGGAGATAAGCGTTTCTTATTTATGATGCTCCCCTGCCTCGCGGCTGCCCTGCTGCTTTATGTGCCCCTTTCGCTGTGTCTGTCCCAGTGTTATTTCCTTATGCTGGATTTTCCGGACAAACCGGCGGAAGCGATACTGCAGGCAAGCTTTCGCATTATGAAAGGGCATAAGGGCAGGCTCTTCTACATTGAACTCAGTTTTCTTCCCCTGCTCCTTTTGGGCGCGGTTTCTCTTATCGGACTACTGTGGGTCATCCCCTATATGCAGATGACCTACGCTGCTTTTTATTTTGACATAATGAAACAAGAGCAGAGGTAATTACTCCTCTGCTCCCGCTACCGGCTTAGCACCCATGCTAAGCCATTTTAAATATCCGTTTATAAAGCTGTCCAGCGCACCGTCCAGCACAGCGTCGGCATTGCCGCTTTCCACACCGGTCCGGTGGTCTTTTACCATGGTATAAGGCTGTAATACATAAGAACGTATCTGATTACCCCAGCCAATTTCCTTCACTTCACCTCTGATATCAGAGAGCTTCTCCGCATTTGCCTCCTGCTTTAACAAAAACAGCTTTGCTTTCAGCATCTGCATCGCCTTGTCCTTGTTCTGGAACTGGCTTCGCTCGTTCTGGCATTGTACCACCGTTCCCGTGGGGATATGTGTGATACGGATTGCCGAGGAGGTCTTGTTGATGTGCTGCCCGCCGGCGCCGCTGCTTCGGTAAGTATCAATCCGCAAATCCTCTTCGTTAATTTCTACATCCAAATCTTCATCGATATCCGGCATAACATCCAATGACACAAAAGAAGTCTGCCGCTTTCCCTGCGCATTAAAGGGGGAAATACGAACCAGTCTGTGCACGCCCTTCTCCGATTTTAAATAACCGTAAGCGTTTATCCCGTTTATCTGGAAGGTCACAGACTTGATGCCTGCCTCGTCCCCGTCCAGATAATCAAGCACTTCTATGGCAAAGCCCTTACGCTCTGCCCAGCGGGTATACATACGGTAAAGCATACCGCACCAGTCGCAGCTCTCCGTGCCTCCCGCTCCTGCGTTCAATTTCAGAATCGCGTTGTTTTTGTCATACTCACCCGCCAGCAAGGTCCCAATGCGTATCTCCTCAAAGGTATCCGTAAAGAGCGTAAGCTCCTCCTGTATCTCCGGTATCAGGGATGCGTCGTTTTCCTCGTAGCCCATCTCAATCAAGGTCTGGATATCCTCATAGCGGGTCTCCAGCTCATGATAAGTCTGGCAGGTGTCCTTCATATTTTTCAGTTCCTTCATCAGCTTGTTGGAGCGCTCGGGATTGTCCCAAAAATTGGGCGCCTCCATCTCTCTCTCAAGCTCCTCTATCCGCTTCTCCTTGGAAGCTAAGTCAAAGTGAATCCCTCACTTCCGCTAAAGGAGTTTCATAAGTAAGCAGTTTTGCTTTCATATTGTC